>NZ_JBSGZP010000327.1:0-7483 GCF_053611065.1 Streptomyces sp. NPDC054840 | reverse complement strand
CCTTGTGCCAGTCGGAGCCGCCCCACTCGCCCTGCTGGAAGTAGGCGGGCGCGGAGGCCGACAGGACCATGTCCCGGCCGCTGTCCCGCAGGGCCTTCGCGACGGCGTTGTAGGCGTCGCGGTAGGCCTCCTCCTTGGACGTTCCCTCGGGGACCCAGAGGTTGCAGCCGTCCATCTTGACGTAGTCCACCTTCCAGGAGGCGAACTGCCGGGCGTCCTGCGCGTAGTGGTCCGCGCCGCCGCCCTGGGGGGCGCCACTGCCCGGGTACTTCTCGCAGGTCAGGGAGCCCGCGTCCTGGTAGATGCCGAACTTCAGCCCCTTGGCGTGGAGATACTCGCCGAGCCAGGCCATGCCGTGCGGGAACTTGGCCGTGTCGACGACCAGACTGCCCCGCGCGTCACGGCTCTTGGTCATCCAGCAGTCGTCGACGGTCACCGTGTCGTAGCCCTTGGCGGCGAGCCCGGTGGTGACGAGCGCGTCGGCGTTGGCGACCACCTTGGCCTCGTCGATGTCGCACATGTAGTGCGCCCAGTTGTTCCAGCCCATGGGAGGGGTGAGTGCGAGCGGGGTGTCCGAGGTCGCCCGGGGCTCGGCCGCGACCGGGGCGGGGGAGAGCGCGACGGCGAACAGGGCGGCCGCGGTCAGGCAGGGGAGCGTTGCACGCAGGCGAGCCGGCACGGAGTCTCCTTGACGTGGGGGCAGTCGTGCGCCCAGTGCACCGAGGTGATTACCCACTGTCAACACAAGTCGCTGACTGTCGGCTGATGACCAGCAATATGGCTGCAATCCATGTCACACGAAAGTGAAGATACGTCGTATGTTACGATGTATCTTATGCCGCGAAGATCAGCTGCCCTGGACCGCGCGACCCCGGAAGCCGTCGCCGTCGCCGCCCTGCGGATCCTCGACGAGCAAGGGCCCGGCCACCTGAGCTTCCGCACCCTCGCCGACCGGCTGGAGGTCTCCCACGCCACCGTCCAGCGGCGCTGCACCGACCTCGCCGGCCTGCTCGACCTGTGCACCGAGCACCTTGCCGGGCAGCTCCCCGAGATCCCCGCCGGCACGGACTGGGCGCAGGCCGCCGAAGAGCGGTTCCGTGCGCTGTACCTGCTGCTCACCGCCCACCCCGGACTGCTGGTGCTGCGCGGCGGCCGGCCCTGGCTCGGGCGTCAGCTGCTGGCCCGCCTCGTCGAACCGGCCCTCGCCGACAGCGTGGCCGCCGGGATGACCGTCGCCGAGGCGATGACCGCCTACCGCCGGATGTACCTGCTCACCCTGGGCAGCGCGGCCTTCGTCGACCACCGGGATCCGGCCGCGGCCACCGCCGCCTCGCGGGCGGCCCTGGCCGTGCTGGATCCCGCGGAGTTCCCCGTGCTCTCCGGTGGACTGCCCGACGTACTGCCCGCCCTGACGGACCACGAGGTCTACTACGGGGCCCTGCGCCAGCTGATCGAGGCGGCCCGGCCCGCCGCACCCGCCCCGGCCACCCGGTCCACCACCCGCACCTGATGGGGAGACAGTCCATGCCCGCAGCACCGGCCCAGCAGCTCGACCACGCCGCCGTCCGCGCCGCCGCCGTCCGGATCGCGGGCCGGATCCGCCCCGTCACGGTGACGCCCGCGGCCGAGGCGGGGGCCTGGTACGCGCTGGAGTACCTCCAGCACACCGGCTCCTTCAAGGCGCGCGGAGCCCGTAACTTCCTCGCCGCCCACCATGAGGCAGACGCCCTCCCGGCCGCCGGGGTCACCATCGCCTCCGGCGGCAACGCCGGGCTCGCCTGCGCCTGGGCGGCCCGCGCGCTGTCCGTGCCCGCGACCGTGTTCCTGCCCGCCAACGCCCCGCGGGTGAAGGTGGAACGGCTGCGCGGGTACGGGGCCGATGTGCGGCTCGTCGGCGACCGGTACGCCCGGGCGCTGGCCGCCTGCGAGGAGTTCGCCGCCGAGAGCGGGGCGCTGAGCAGCCACGCTTACGACCACCCGCTCATCGCGGCGGGCGCCGGGACGGTGCTGGAGGAGATCCGGGCCGCCCTGCCCGGGCTGGACACGGTGGTCGTCGCGGTCGGCGGCGGCGGACTGTTCGCCGGGGTGGCCACGGCCGCGCGCGAACACGGCGTACGGGTGGTCGCGGTCGAGCCGGAGAACTGCCGGGCCCTGAACGCCGCCCTGGAGGCGGGCCGGGTCGTGGACGTGGCCGTGGAATCGGTCGCCGCCGACTCCCTGGGGGCCACCCGGGTCTCGGCGGACGCGCTGGCCGCCGCACAGGAGAAGAACGTGACGTCCGTCCTCGTCTGCGACGCGGAGATCACGGCCGCCCGGCGCGCGCTCTGGGAGGAGCACCGGATCGTGGTCGAGGCGGGCGCGGCCACCGCGGCGGCGGCGCTGCGCACAGCGGCGCAGCCGCTCGGCGACCGGGTCGCCGTCGTCCTCTGCGGGGCCAACACGGACCCGCGGGACCTGGCGGCCCCCGGGACCTGAGCCGTGTACGGCCCAAGCGTTCAGTAGGCCCGGGCGCCCCGCGCGGGTCGACCGGTGTGAGGACTCCGAGCCGGTCCTCGATCGCCCGGGCCGCGGCCAGGCACAGGTCCTCCCGGAACGCGCGCCCGACGACCTGCACCCCGCAGGGGAGCCCGTCGGCCACCCCCGTCGGTACGGCCACCCCGGGTACGCCCACGAAGCTGGTCACGGTGCACAGCCGCATTCCGGACCCGACCCGGTCCCTGCCCGGCCTGTCACGCGACTCCAGCCCGGGTTCGACCGGTGGCTCGGTGAAGACCGGGCCGAGCAACAGCGGGTATTCGTGGAGGAATTCGGCCCATGAGCGGCGGATGCTCAGCCAGGTGCCCATCAACTTCATGAACTCGTCCGCGCTCGCGGGCGGGGTCTGCTCCATCATCATCGCGATGTAGCGGTCCCCGCCCCTGCCGAGCAGCTCGCGCACCACCGGCCAGTTCGGGGCGAACTCGGTCACGGTGATCCGGCCGTACGCCTCGATCGCCTCGTCCAGCCGCGGCACGTCCCGCACCTCGCGCACGTCGTACCCGGCGTCGCGGAGCGCGGCGGCGGCGGTGGTGATGGCTGCGCGAACCGTGGGGTGGACGCCGTGCCCACCGGGATCCGCCACGACCGCGACCTTCACGCGCGGCCACCGAGATCTCGCTGCTCCGGGAAGAGCACCGCGCCGAGGCCAGGGTCTGGCTCGCCTTCGTCGCGCAGGCCACCGTCAGCGAGGTGCTCGCAAGGAGGCTCAAGACGAACTACGCGACCCTGCAGGAGACGTTCACCTGCCTCATCGCGGAAGCCGGCGAGGACGCCGGCGGCGTCGTGCGCCTCGATGCGCAACGCGAGGCCCGTGCCCTCCTCGCCCTCGCGGACGGCCTCACCACACACGTCCTCATCGGCCATCTCACCCCGCAGGAGGCGCACGACGTCCTCCACGCACACCTGGCCGGCCTCTGGGAGCGGGCGGCCAGGCCTGCTCCCCCTGCCGCACTCCGACCCGCCGCCCGCCGCAGGTGACGCATCGAGCTGCCACCGACACGGGGGTGTTGTCCGCGGCCGGCGAGGGCGGGCACCGGTCCTCGTTCCGAGGTCCCGGGCCCGAGGGGGGTGCTGCGGGCAGGAAGACGCCGAGCCCGCGGTCCGCAGGCGACCGGGCTGTCAGTCGTTCTGGTCCTCGCCCTCGCGGACGAGAACGACCGTGCCTGCGGAGTACTGCACGACCTGCTGGCTCACCGAGCCCAGCAGCGCGCCTTTGAAACCCCCGTACCCGCGGGTCCCGACCACCATCAGGTCCGCCTCCTTCGAAGCATCGACCAGGACCTGCGCCGGTGACCCCTGCTCGACGCGCCGGAACACCGGCACCCCGGGCGAGGTGCCCACGGCGGCGGCGACCGTGTCCGCCAGCTTCCGACGGGCGGCCTCCTCGGCCGTCACCGCCTCGGCGTCGGCGGTCTCGGCGGCGGTCGGGCCGATGGTGAACGGATTGCGGTTCCACTCCCAGGCCATGACGGCGTGTACCCGGCCGCCCGTCATCGCGGCCTGCGCGACCGCCCAGCGCAGCGCCTCCTTGGAATGGTTCGACCCGTCCACGCCGACGACGATCAGCGGCTCGATGGGGTGCTCACTCACGGTGGGATCCTCTCGCTTCGCCCGAATAGTCGATCTCCTCCCTGTATACACGGCGCGGGGGGTCCGGCCTCGAACGACGATCGTTGCGACGGCCGGCGACTTTCGAGGACAGCCCGCGGCTCCCGCTTCTTGCGAGGGTGTGCGTGTCCAGGCGACCGCCGCCGGACACGAACGACATGGAGGAACGGGCGTGGCTCAGCGCAAGGGTTGTCTGATCGGGTGCGCGGTGGCGCTGGTGCTCGGCGTGGGCCTCCTCGTGGCAGTGGTCTTCGGCATGGGGAAGATCCTCGACATGGCCGACAAGACTCTGGTCGACCCCGCTGTCTACGAGGCCGCGAAGACCGGGGACGCGGAGAGCGAGGTCCGTGGCAAGCTCCCGTCCGGGGACAGCATCGTCAAGGACGCCCTCAAGGAGGGCGGACCGGCCGAGCCCGAGGGCAGCACCTGCTCCTGGTACATATCCAGCGGCGAGGCCGAGAACGGTGAAGAGACCGTGCTCCGCTTCTGCTTCAAGGACGGCAAGCTCGTGGAGAAGAACCGGTACCCGCTGAAGTGACCTGATCGGATGCCGATGCCGATGCCGATGCCGATGCCGATGCCGGGCGCTGTCGAGCGCCCGGCCGAGGGGCGCGGCAACAGCTCATCTGCCCTTGAGCAGTTGGTCGACCCGGGGTACGGACAGCCCTATCAGTGACGACACTTCCCGGAGGGTGCGCCCCTGACGCAGCTCGCCCACAGCGGCGGTGCGGATGTCCTTGACCGCCTTCGCCACATCGGGCAGCAGCTGATCGGTGAACAGCCGCGCGGCTCGTTCCCGCACCACGGGGGTCTCGATGTCGGCGAGGCGCGCCCGGACCGCGCTCAGATACTCGGCGGTCAAGATGCGCAGGTCATCGAGCACCTGCTGGTCGGAAAGGGTGCTGTCGGTCATGGGGACAGCGTACGCAGACGTGGTAGGAATTTAAGATGACCTTCCCGCTCGGCGCGTGTCGCGCCGGGTCGGAGACGAGCCAAGTGGGCTGCCAAGACCGGGTGTTCGAGCGACGGCGCACCGACGTGGCCGGCAAGTGGCCGGGGCGGAAGCGCCGTTGCGAGGAGCGGGCCGGGGCCCACCGTCCGCCCGCAGTCATCACACACCAGGAGCGTCAGCATGATCCTCGAACTCGCCGTGATCTACACGACCCGGCTCGACGCCTGCCGCGACTTCTACCAGGGCATCGGCCTCGACCTCGTGCACGAGCGACACGGCGACGGGCCGGAGCACTACGCGGCGGGGCTCGCCGACGGTGGCGTCCTGGAGCTCTACCCCGCCACGAGCCGCCCGGAGACCGGGTACCTGCGCCTCGGCCTCACCGCCCCACCGAACGCCGCAGGTTTCCTGCCGCCGGGCCGGCACGTGCTGACCGACCCGGACGGCCGTACGGTCGTCCTCACCGTCGCTGAGGCCCGCTCGGGCCGGGTCCCGCCGGAGCCGCGCACCGGCGGACGGACCGGGTTGGCCGACGCCGGCCCCCGCGCGTCGAGCGCCGGGCCGGTACCTCCCGAGGGCCGCACGGGCGTGATGTACACCGGCTGGGCGGCCCGCGGCGGTGGAGAGTCCCGCGGCGGGGAGTCCTGAGGCGGGGAGTCCTGAGGCCGGGAGTCGGTCTGCGGTGTTCCTGTCCATGGCCGGCGTGGCAGGTCCTGCCCCTGCGCCCTCCGACTGTGCAGGTCGGTGCTCTGGCTACTGAGCTACACGCCGTTCGAGGCGAATGCAGACGTGCGTCCGCCGCTCGCACAACCCGGCTCCGTGGATGTCACCGCGGGCGCCGGACAAAGGGCGTTCGCGGTGGTGGGATAAAGCCCATTGGCGCGGCCTGCCGTGAACCATCGACAAGAAGTCAAATTCCGACGCACAAGCAGCTTCGTCGTCGAATCGATCCCTTCTCAACTGTCTTTGGACTAAAGCGCATCAGTCCAGTTCAGGGCAACTGTGATCGAGGCCTCCGAGAGGCGCCCGGCCCGGGCGGGCCGTTCGGCACTGATGCGTCCCCGGCCAGCCTTCGTCCTGCCTCATTGACGAGGTCCTGCTTGCGGGCGACCGTGGGCACCGCCTCCGGCGATGGGGCCGGACTTCTGCAAAGGCGGCGACGATGACCCGTTCGAGCCCGACCCGTATCGCTGTTGCCCTGCTGACGGCGGGAACCCTCCTCTCGACCGCCGCGTGCGGCCTGAACGGCGGCGCCGCCGACGCGAAGGAGGCGCGGCGGACGGGCAAGGTGGCCGGTGAGATCACCTTTCGGACCCTGCAGCTGAAGCCCACCTTCACGGCCTACGTACAGGGGGTCATCGACGCCTTCGAGAAGCGGTATCCCGAGGTCGAGGTCACCTGGGAGGACGTCCCCGGCGACGGCTACAACGAGAAGCTCGTCGCGGACGCCCAGGCCGGAGCCCTCCCCGACGTGGTCAACCTCTCCACCGACTCCTTCCAGCTCCTCGGCGACCGGGGCATGCTCGCCGATGTGGACGCCCTCGACGGCGCGTCGGCCAAGGAGTACGTGCCGGGCGCCTGGGAGCAGTTCAAGCTCCCCGGCAAGGGCGACAGCGTGTACGCGTACCCCTGGTACGTGACCCCTGAGATCCTCACCTACAACAGAGAGCTCTTCGAGAAGGCCGGTCTGGATCCGGCCTCGCCGCCGACCGGTGTGGAGCAGTTCTTCGACTACGCCGAGCGGATCGCCGCCTCGTCCGGCGGCCAGTACGCCGCCTTCATGGCGGACCCCAAGGGCCGGCTGCCCGGGGACTGGCAGAAGATGGGCGTCCCCCTCCTGAACGAGAAGCGGGACCGCTTCACCTTCGACACGGACCGGGCCGTCCGGTGGGTGGAGCGGATGAAAGACCTGTACGCCAAGGGCGCCATGCCCAAGGAGTCCCTCCTCACGTCGGACGACATCAACCAGCTCTACGGCGGAGGCAAGATCGTCTTCGGTCCGGGCTCCCCGGGCTTCGTCAAGGACATCAAGCAGAACGCCCCGCAGATCTACGCCAAGACCCAGGTCGCCGGAGCCGTCACCGGCGAGCTCGGCCACATCGGCATCTACGCCCAGTCGCTCGGTATCAAGAAGGACACCGAGCACGTGGACGCGGCGGCCGAGTTCGCCAAGTGGGTCACCAACGGCCCCAACCAGGTGGAGTTCTCCCGGAAGGCCACCATCTACCCGTCCAGCGCCCAGGGCCTCGCCGACCCGTTCTTCTCCGACAAGGGCGACGGCAAGGACGCGGAGACCGTCGCCCGCGCCGTCGGCGCCGACCAGCTGAAGACCGCCGCGCTCGACGCCAACACCCCCGTCCAGTGGACCAACCAGGTCGGCGACGC
>NZ_JBSGZP010000326.1:0-7954 GCF_053611065.1 Streptomyces sp. NPDC054840 | reverse complement strand
GCGCCGGCCCCGCAGGCGAGGGTCTCGCCGACTCCGCGTTCGTGGACGCGCACGGCGAGGTGGCGGCGGCCGCGGCGGACGACGAACTCGACGGTGACGCTCTGGGGGTAGACGTCGTCCGGGGTGACGGTGGGAGGTGTGGTGAGTCGCCGGAGTGGCTGAGGTCGTCGACGAAGGCGACAGCGTGCGGGTTACCCATGTCGACGTGGAGAGTCGGCCAGGTGTACACGTCGGCGGTGACGGCGATGCCCGCGGGGCCGGGGAGGCGCGGTTGTCCCACGTCGACGGTCACCGGCCCGTCGAAGTTGTCGGTGCGCTGCGGGACATGGACCTGGCGTATGCCGGCGCGGGTGGCGATGGCCAGGAAGTGCCTGCCGGGCAGTGCCGGGCGTCGACGAGGTAGCGGGCCAGGACGCGGATGCCGTTGCCGCACATCTGGCCGAGGCTTCCGTCGGCGTTGCGGTAGTCCATGAACCAGTCCGCTTCGTGTCGGTGCCCCCGACGTCGGCCCTTGTGGCCAGGGTACTCACCCAGGCCTTGATGGCCACGTCGGCGTCCGCCTGGCCCGCGCTGTGTTCTCGCCCAGGCACCGCCCATATCCAGCCGCTTCCACCTGGGTGGTCATGGTGGACCCGTCGGGTCCGGTGTGGGACATGATGCCGCTGCAGCCATGGTGTGGCTGGGATTGTTCCCCTTTTGCGGATAGGCGTGTTGAACAGCGGCTGTGGCATACGGATTGGGCATATCGGGCTATACGCTGGTGCGTCGACGGCTGGGACCAGCTCGCCCTCGCCATAATCGTGGCTGGCAACCGGCCTGGTTGCCGTCCCGCGCCGCGCGCCGCGGCTGGGCGAATGTCTTCGTAGGGGAGCCCGGCTCATGCTGAAGCCCACCAGAACCATCCTCACCCTCGCCGCCGGAAGCCTCGTGCTCGGCCTCGTCGGAGCCGGGGCCGCCGTCGCCGACGTGGCGTCGACGTCCAGCACCGCGTCGCAGCGGACCGCGGCTGCCGCCGACGGCCGACACGCGATCGGCAGGGTCGTCTCGAAGGGCCCGCTGAAGGTCCGAAGCAAGCCGACCACCCGCTCCCAGGTCGTCGGGCAGCTGCAGCCGAACCGCAGGGTCGAGATCGAGTGCAAGGAGTACGGGCAGTCGGTCGACGGCAACCGCATCTGGTACCGCCTGCACGAGGGTAACGGCAACCAGGACGGTCGCGACTCGCAGAACAGCAACCAGGACGGTCGCGACTCGCAGAACGACGACCAGGACGGTCGCGACTCGCAGAACGACGACCAGGACGGCCGCGACTGGCAGAACGGCAACCAGGACGGTGGTATGGGCGGCCGGCGGGACGACGACCAGGACGGCCGCGACTGGCAGAACGGCAACCAGGACGGTGGTATGGGCGGCCGGCGGGACGACGACCGCGCCTACGGCCAAGAGCACTGGGTCGCGGCCCGTTATGTCGAGAACCTCACCCCGGTGCGCTACTGCCGCTGACTCGCGGCCTACATCAGAGACAGGGCCGGGCACGCGGCCCGACGCCCCGGTGTCGGCGGCCACTGACGGTGTGCGGTTTCAGGACATCGTTGACTGAATGGCTCCAGGAGATGCTGGAGGGCTCCAGGTAATGGGTGACGATTTCAAGGGGAACTGTAAAGAGAGCGGTGTAACTCCGGATCAAGGAAGATGCACCGATGACCAGTGAGAACGAACCAAGGGGGAGACCGTTGAGCCCCCTGGCCGAAGCCGTCGAAGGCGGTGGACGACCGGCTGATCGACGAGCTGGTCTCCCGCGTTGAGGCCGAGGACTTGCAGCTGACCGGCGAGGGCGGGCTGCTGCAGCAGCTGACGATGCTGCTGCTGGAGTCCGCCCTGGAGGGCGAGATCACCGACCACCTCGGCTATGACAAGCACGACCCCAGCCGGGGACAACGGCGGCAACTCCCGCAAACGGAACGCGAGGCAAGACCGTCCTGACGGACGTCGGCCCGGTGAAAGATAGCCGTGCCCCCGCGACCGGGACGGCTTCTATACCGAAAGTCGTCAAGAAGCGGCAGGAGCGCCTGTCCGGGTCAGGGTTCTCTCGACGAACTCGTCCAGCTTGTGCAGGTACTGACTTCGGCTCGTCAGCCCAGGGACAGGCTGGTGCCTGTTATGAAGCGGTCGAGGCCGGGTCTGTCAATCGAACGGTGTATCCGGGGTGGCTGGGGTACTGACGGACTGCGGCGAGCCGGCCGTCGAAGGTGATGTCGAAGGCGTTGAGGGCGGTCTTCCGGCGCATGGTCCAGCGGGCCTGGCCCGTGCCGGTCGGGTCCAGGCTCTAATGATGGCCATGTAGACGCCCTTCAGCGCGGCGGTCTCGTTTCGGGAAATGCCCTCGGGCCTTGACCGCCCCCCGGATCCTGGCGTTCACGGACCCGATTGCGTTCGTGGTGCGGACGATGCGACGGATCTCGGTGTCGAAGCGGAGGAACGGAGTGAACTCCTCCCAGGCGTTCTCCCAGAGCCGGACGATCGCTGGGTACTTTTTGCCCCAGGCGCCGGCGAACTCGGCGAACCGCTCAAGCCCGGCCTCTTCAGTGGCCGCGGTGGATACCTCATCGGTCGAGATCGTCCGGCGGGAGACTTCGGCGCCATGGACCTCGGCCAGGTGGGCCTGAACCTCACCGGTTGTCAGGCCCTTCACGGACGGCGAGATCACCATCTCGTCCACTCCGGACAAATGCTTCTGCCGCTTGCGGACGATCTCTCGGCTCGAACGAGCCGTCCCGGTCGCGGGGCACGACTGTCTCCACCGGTCCGACGGCCGTCAGGACGGCCTTCGCGCGGGCCCCGTTGCGGCTGTTGCCGCCGTTCTTGCCGGCCGGGTCGTGCTTGTCATAGCCGAGATGGTCGGTGATCTCGCCCTCGAGGGCGGACTCCAGCAGCCGCTTCGTCAGCTGCTGCAGCAGCCCACCCTCGCCGGTCAGCTGCAGGCCCCGGGCCTGGGCCCGCGACACCAGCTCGTCGATCAGCCGGTCATGCACCGCCTTCGCCGGCTACGGCTCGCCGGCCTCGACAGTCTCGGGCTCGGTCACATCGTCACTGGTCATCGATGCATCTTCTTTGATCAGGAGTTACACCGAACGTTTTACAGTCCCGCTCCCTCCGAGCGTCGAGCCACGGGCGTAGCCGCTGCGGATTGCCGCCCTCGGGGTGTCCGGGTCGACCGGGACGGGCACGGGGTGTCGGGCCGCCACGGCTGTCCGGGGCAAGAAGAGGTGCCTGCCCACCGTCTCGACTCAACCCATGCGGGCGAAGGCTCCCGCAGCCGGTGGGCTGTGGGAGCCTTCTCATGTCGTCACGCTTGCCCGGGCCTGCTCATGTGCCCATGCGGTCAGGTCCTCACTTCGTCACGTGTACGTGCAGTACCGAATCTCGTTGAGGCTCCGGGCGTAGCGGGCGGCGATCCAGCCGCGGCCGTCGGCGAGCTTGTACCACATCGCATTGCCGTCGACCGGCTGGCCCTTGGCCTTGCACTGGACCGGGACCACCCTGCCGGTGCGCACCTTGCCCTCGAAGGGGTACTTCGTGCCAGGGCCGGAGTGGATGGCCAGGGCCTTGCCCTGGGCCACGATGCGGGCCTTGGGGTTTCGCTGGCCGAAGGCGACGTCCAGTGGCGAGTTGCCCACCGGGATGATGAGGGTGACCGTGTCGGTCGCGGTGTTGATCACCGACACCGTGTTGTCGCTGCCGTTGGTGACGTAGGCCTTCGTGCTGTCGGGGGTGACCGCGACCCCGATCGGCGCGGCGCCCACCCCGACGGTGGTGGCGACCGTGTCGCTGCCGGGGTTGATCACTGACACCGTGTTGGCGCTGCTGTTGGTGACGTAGATCCTCTTGCCGTTGGGAGCGACCGCGACGTCCGACGGTCCGGTACCGACCCCAATGGTGGTGACGACCGTGTTGGTGACGGTGTTGATCACCGACACCGTGTTTGCGACGCTGTTGGCGACGTAGACCTTCTTGCCCTTGGCAGCAACCGCGATTCCGAACGGCGAAGCGCCGACCTGGATGGTGGTCGTGACCGTGTTGGTCGTGGCGTCGATCACCGTTACGGAGTCGGCGTTCGAGTTGGCGACGTAGACCTTGCTGCCGTCGGGAGAAACGACGACCGCGAGCGGTGTGAGACCGACCTCGATGGTGGCGGTGACCTGGTCGGTGGCGGTGTCGATCACTGACACCGTGTTGTCGTTGGCGTTGGTGACGTAGGCCTTGGCGCGGGCGGGCTCGGGGCCGTCGGGCCCGATCGCGACCCCGACGGGCAGCGCGCCGACCTGGATGGTGGTGGTGACCGTGTTGGTCGCGGTGTCGATCACCGACACCGTGCCGCTGTTCTGGTTGGTCACGTAGGCCTTGGCGCCGTCGGGGGTGACAGCCACTCTGACCGGTCCCCCGGTGCCGACCGAAACGGGGCTGCCGACGACGGGAGCGCCCGGGGCCGCGACATCGATCACGGACACCGTGTTGTCGGCTTCGTTGGTGACGTAGGCGTGGGTCCCGAAAGGGACGGTATCGGCGGCGGCCGCCTGGACCTGGGGGAGCAGGGCGGGGGAGAGGGAGGCGAGGACCAGAGCGAGCAACCCGGCCGCGGCGTGGCGCGCCACCCCGAACCCGGTACGGGTCGTTGCCTTCCGGTCTGGTACCGGGCGGCGGGAACGCTCCGTCCGAAACCCAGAAATCATGCCTGGCCCACCTCTCTTGGAGCCTCCCGCCCGACTGACGTCGCGTCAGGCACACGGGAGGAAAAACGGAACGGCCGCGGGCACCGATCCCGCGGCCGGCGTGAGGCTCGCCTCACATCCGACATATAACCATTAAATGATAAATAGCCAGGCGCATCGCCACGCCTTTCAGCGGTGTCCGGTGCCCAGTTGGCCTATGCCGTTCACCTCCTGGTCTCCCCGCTCGCGCCACTTCGGGGCTGACCGGCCGTCACCGCAGCAGAGCCTCCGCATTGTGGCCGCCGTCGACGCGCCTGCCCCGGCGCCTGACGAGGGCGGGCCGCGCCTCAGTCGACGTACTCAAACGGGGTGCCCGACGTGGTGCCCGCCGGTGTGCGCACGACGACCATCACCGTGCCCGGCGCCCCTCCGGGTGCGACAGCGACGACCATCGTGTCGGAGATTGCGGCGAAGGGCACGGGAGTGGCCCCGAAGCGTACTTCGTCGGCGAAGGTCAGACCGCTGCCGGTGATGGTGACGGTGGTCCCGCCGAAAGCAGGACCCGATGAGGGGTTGAGGCTGCTGACGACCGGATCCGCGAGGTACGTGTAGTAGGCGGTTCCCGGCCCGGGGGTGCTGGTGCCGCCCGGCGTGGTGACGGTGACGGTCACGGAGCCCGATCCGCTGGGGGCGTTCGCGGTGATCTGGCTGTCCTCGTCGATCGTGACACCGGTGGCCATGGCCGCTCCGAAGTGGACGGCGCTGGTGAGCGTCAGGTTGGTGCCGGTGATGGTTACGGTGTTTCCGCCGGAGAGCGGGCCCTGATCGGGGCTGAGCCGGCTGATGGTCGGAGCCGGGATGTAGAAGTAGGCCAGGGGATTGCTGACGCCTCCCGCCGTGGTCACCGTCACCTCGGCAGCGCCGCCGCACGCCGCCGGCGTGGTGACGGTGACCTGGGTCGAGGTGTTGCCGATGATGACGGCCGGGTGCGTGTCGAAGCGCACTGCGGTGGCCGCCGACAGACTGGTACCCGTCAGGGTGACCGTGTGTCCTCCGGAGGTCGGTCCCTGGTTGGGCGCCAGAGAGCTGAGCACGGGGGACATGACGTAGGCGTACGGGACGCCGTTGCTCGTGCCCGATGTCGCGACGACCGTGACGTTGACCGTCCCGGAGCCCGCCGGCGAGATGGCGACGATCCGGGTGGTGCTGATCACGGTGAACGAGGCCGAGACGGCCCCGAACCTCACCGCGATGACCCCGCTGAAGCCGCTGCCGTTGACCGTCACCGCGGTCCCTCCCGCGGTCGGTCCCTTGTTGGGATCGAGACTGCTCACTACCGGGGCCATGACCTGTTCCTCCCTGCAGTCCTCAAGAAGCTGCGCCCTGGCTGACGTGTGTCGGCCAGGGCGCAGCGGGTGCACGCTCGGCGCTGTCCGGGCTATGCCCGATGAGCGGTCGAGGTGCTCACGACGACCCGCCGACCCTGGACGGGCCGGGGATTAGACGACGGTGAAGACGTCGCCGGCGACGATCGCGGTCTGACCGCCGGAGGTGGTCGCCTGGACGTCGTACGTGCCCGCGGCGAGTCCCGAGGGGACGGTGGCGACCAGGGTGGTGCCGGAGGTGCTCGAGAAGTCGGCCTCGACCGCGGCGCCTCCGCCCGTGGGGGTGAAGGTCACGCTGCTGACGTCCACCAGATTGGTGCCGGTGACAGTGGTGTCACTACCGACCGGCCCCGACGTGGGAGCCAGACTGACGACGGTCGGGACGTCGTAGTAGGTGTACTGGGTGGGGGCACCGAGCGAAATGCTGGTGCCTCCGGCGGTGGTGACGGTGCAGTCCACCGTGTCGGTGCTGCCGGTGAACGCGCCGTGCGCGGGACAGGTGACGGTCAGCTCGCTGTCGGAGACGACCGTCACCCCGGTGCCGGCGCCCACGGCGCCGAAGGTCACCCCGGTCGCGGTCAGCAGGCCGCTGCCGAAGACGCTCAGGGAAGTGGCGGCCGCCGGACCGGTGTTGGAGCTGAGGCCCGTGGGCTCTGGGGGGTTGATGTAGAAGAACGCGAGCGAGTTGCTGGTCGAGGTTCCCGCTGTGACGCTGACGCTGACCTGGCCACCGCACAGCACCGGGATGACGACGGTGACGGTGGTGGCGCTGACGGTGGCGGGGGTCACCTTCTTCGTTCCGAAGTTCACCTTGGTCGTGCCCGACAGACCTGTGCCGGTGAGAGTGAGGGTTATCCCGTTGTGGCTCTGGGTGGGTGTCAGCGACGTGAGAGTTGCCATGGGGGTCTCCTTGCGTTGCGACTGTTGAACTCCTGAGGCAGGAGTCGTGCGGCTGACGGTGCGTGGTACGAGTTCGCGACTCCACGGCATGCCCGGGGCCGTGTGCGGCGGGGCCTGAAGCCGGGTGAGGGAATTGATGGGCTGCCACAGCCCTTCGAGTGCGTGCGGCGGCACTCGGTTGCAGCAGGTGAGTGAGGCGTCGCGAACGGAGGCTGGGGCGTCGCAACGGTGGAGCGGTCCGCGTCTCGCTGGGACGGCCGGCCGATTTCAGGCAAAGAGCCGGCCAACCGGTGCGAAGCGCTAGCGGATCGATCGATCCTGACGAACCAAACGATCCGGGCAATCCGCCTCGCCCGATTTCATTCAATCCGATGGCCGCCGGCCCCAACAGAGCGCACATGGTGTTGACGGAGGCTTATGTGATTGTCACATTCACTTCAAATTGCTCTTTTTGTGTGCGGGGGCACGCTGCTGTTCAATCCTTCTCTGAAAGTTGCCCTTCAGAGGTGTCTCACGTGGCTTTTGCGAGTTCCTGAAGTAACCTCCGGGGATGGGGAGGCAGATGACAGTGGGTCAGATGGGACTCGTGAGAGGAACCCAGACGACTCCCCGGCGGCGGACGTCCTTGGTGTCGGCCTTCGTCAGGCTGCGGCGCTTGCGGCGGGTGATCCCGCAGATGTCGTGCCTGCGATGAGGCCGCGTCGTCCTCGACTCCGCACACGTGCGGGCCAAAAAAGGAGGGGGGGCGAACTCACAGGTCCGAGCCCTGCGGACCGGGGCAAGCAAGGTTCCAAAATGCACGTCCTGCCGGACGCGAACGGCCTGCCCCCTCGTTGGCGGCGGCTCGGCCGCCAACACCCACGACAGCCAGGCCTTGAAGCCGATGGTGCTCGGTCACCAAACGAGACACGACCCCCACCGCGGCCGCCACTTCAAACCCCAACGCCTCCACGCCGACAAAGC
>NZ_JBSGZP010000325.1:0-7989 GCF_053611065.1 Streptomyces sp. NPDC054840 | reverse complement strand
CCGGGGGGCTTCTTCGTTACAGAGCGGACAACGCGACTCGAACGCGCGACATCCACCTTGGCAAGGTGGTGCTCTACCAACTGAGCTATGTCCGCAGGTGCGCCGTAACGCGAGAACTACTATACCCAACCCCGCTCGCGTGCGAGACGCACTGCCGTGTGCCGGTTCTCCGCACCCAGCTTCGTCGCCGCCGAGGACAGGTAGTTCCGTACCGTTCCCTGCGACAACGAGGCCCGCTCGGCTATCTCCACGATCGGTGCCCCGTCCGCCGCGAGTTCGAGTACCTCCGCCTCCCGCGCGGTCAGCGGGGAGTCCCCCGCGCTGATGGCGTCGGCCGCCAACTCCGGGTCCACGTAGCGGCCTCCGGCGTACACGGTCCGGATCAGCTCGGCCAGCCGCTGCGCCGAAACGGTCTTCGGGGCGAAGGCCCGCACCCCCGCCGCAAGGGCCCTCTTCAGGTGACCGGGGCGGCCGTGACTGGTCACGATCATGATCTTGCAGCTGGGCAGTTCGGTCCGCAGCGATGTGGCGACACTCACACCGTCGGCCCCCGGCATCTGCAGGTCCAGCACCGCCACGTCCGGCCGGTGGGCCCGCGCCATCGCCAGTGCCTCGGGCCCCGAGGCCGCCTCAGCGACGACGAGCAGGTCGTCCTCCAGCGCGAGCAGCGCCGCCAACGCGCCCCGGATCAGATGCTCGTCATCGGCGAGCAGTACGCGTACGGGGCTCACGCCCGCACCTCCAGTTCTTGCAGTCGTCGGTCCGGGACCTGCGCCAGCAGCCGGAACCGGCCGTCGCCGACCAGCCCCGCCTGCAACGTCCCGTCCAGGGCCGCGAGTCGTTCCCGCAGCCCGGCCAGCCCCGAGCCCGGCGGCCCGGTCGGGGTCTCGGGAGCCCCGTCGTTCTCCACCACCAGGGTCACGGAGCCCGTCTCCGCGGCGGTCAGCCGGATCAGGCAGCGGTGCGCGTCCCCGTGCCGCAGGATGTTCGTCGTGGCCTCGCGGACCACCCAGCCGAGGGCCGACTGGACCTCGGCGGGCAGCTCCGTGGCCCGACCGGCCAGGGAATCCACGTGGCAGTCCATTCCGGCCGCGCTGAGCACCCCGCGCGCGCCCTCCAGTTCCACCGAGAGGTCCGCCTCCCGGTAGCCCCGCACCACGTCCCGTACCTCCCGCTGGGACTCCTGGGCGATCCGCTGCACCTCGATCATCTGCTCGACCGCCTCCGGCCGTTCGCGCCGGGCCAGCTGTATCGCCAGCTCGCTCTTGAGCGCGATCACCGCCAGGTTGCGGCCCATCACGTCATGCAGGTCACGGCCGAACCGCAGCCGTTCCTCCGCCACCGCGAGCCGCGCCTGGACCTCGCGCGAGTGGTCCAGCTCGTAGACCGTCCGCAGCAGCCATGCGGAGAAACCGCAGGTGGCACCGAAGAACAGGCTGCCCAGCAGGACACCCACGCAGTACCCCAGCGCCGTGGCGGCCGGCGTGCCCAGGGTGAGTGCGGCCAGTCCCGTCGTGGCCGCCGCAGCCGTGGGGATGTACAGCATCTTCTTCACCGACCGCAGGCACAGCACCAGCGATCCGGAGGCGAACCAGGTCAGGCCCGCCACGAGCGTCGGCGCCACGGCCGGATCGGAGACGTGCCCGGTCGCCCGGAGCGTGAGGACGGCCAGGGTGCACGCGAACGTCGCGACGGCCGTCGCCACCGCCAACCGGGTGGGGCGTTCGCGCCGGCCCAGCACCCAGTGCAGCGCCTTGGAGGTGAGCACCCCGCACAGCACCGCATGGCCGCACACCATGAGGAGGAGCGCGAGAGGCACCAGGACCGAGGGCCTCCCGGGGGCGGTGGCGGCTATGGGCATGAGCCCGAACGACACGACCTCGAGCAGGACGAAGAGATGGAACGACCCCCTGGTGTAGAGCTCGATCTTCCCCGCACTGCTGCGGCGCTTCCACCACCCCGTCATGTTCGACACGGTCCCCGTCCCCCAACTCGCCCTACCGGCGCGGTTCCCAGCGGAACCACCGCTGAACAGCAAACACGGTGTTGACCGTCCAGGCCAGCGTGACCAGGGCGGCTCCCACCAGGTCGGCGTCGCCCGCGCCGCTCCAGCCGGCCCGTACGAGGGTCATCACCCCGCTCAGCGGCAGCAATGCGCACAGCGTGGCGGCCGGGTCCGGCAGCGAGTCGGCCGGGACGAACAGCCCCGAGCCGAGCGCGGTCGCCAGGAACAGCGGCAGCGTGGTGAGGCCCGCGGTCTCCACGGTGCGGGTGAACGAGCTGGTCAGCGCGGACATCCCGGCCAGCAGCACGATGCCCGCGAGGACGGCCGCCACGAGCAGCAACGGGTTCCGCGGCATGCGCACGTCCAGGGCGGCCGCCCCGGCCACGGCGAGGACGGTGATCTGCCCGAAGGCCAGGATCGCGGCGGGCAGGGCGGTGCCGGCGAGGATCTCCAGGTCGGTCGCCTCGCCGGTACGGAGCCGCTTGAGGACGAGCTCCTCGCGCCGGGCGACGTAGGCGGAGACCAGGTTCATGTGGACGACGAGGACCAGCACCATGCCGATCCCGCCGGTCAGGGTGGCCTCCCCCAGGGCCTCGGCGCCCTCGGCCCCGCCCAGCGAGGAGCGCAGGACGAACACCATCAGCAGGGGCATCAGGAGGGCCAGGCTGAGCGCCGCCCGGTTGCGCACCAGCAGGGTGAGCTCGGAGCGGCCGAGCGCGGTGAGCCGGCCGGGGTTCGGGGTCAGCGTAGTCATCGGGTCACCGCCGGGGTGTCCTCGGTGCGGCCGCCGGTGGTGCGGCGGTTCTCCGCGATCTCCAGGAAGGCCTCCTCCAGGGAAGCGGACCGGGCGTCGAGCCCGGCCAGTTCCACGCCGCACGCCCGGGCCCAGTCCAGCAGTTCGGCCAGGTCGGCCTGGAGGCATTCGGTACGGATCTCCACGCGCTGCCCGTAGGCCGCCGCGCGCAGCGGCAGCGGGAGCCGGGCCGCGGGCACCCCGGCCGGCAGCGTGAAGCGGATCCGGGCCGGCCGGGTGGCGGTGACCTCGGCCGGGCTGCCGGAGAGGACGAGTTCCCCCGCGTGGAGGATGGCGAGGCGGTCCGCGAGCTCCTCGGCCTCCTCCAGGTAGTGCGTGGTCAGCAGCACCGTGGTGCCCTGTTCGCGCAGCTCCCGGACGAGCGCCCAGGTGTCCCGGCGCCCCTCCGGGTCCATGCCGGTGGTCGGTTCGTCGAGGAAGAGCACCTCGGGTCGGCCGAGCAGGGCCAGCGCGAGGTCCAGACGCCGCCGCTCACCGCCGGACAGCTGGGTGACGCGTACGGAGGACCGCCCGGACAGGCCGACCAGTTCCAGCACCTCCGCCACCGGGCGGGCGCCGCTCGTGACGCCGCCCCACATCCGGACGGTCTCGGTCACCGTCAGGTCGGAGGGGAAACCGCCCTCTTGGAGCATGACCCCGGTGCGCGGGCGGACCTCGGCCCGCCGCGTGTACGGATCGAGCCCGAAGACGCGCGCCCGGCCCTCGCTCGGCGCGGCCAGTCCCTCCAGCAGTTCGACGGTGGAGGTCTTGCCCGCGCCGTTGGTGCCGAGCAGCGCGAAGATCTCCCCCCGGGCCACGGAGAAGGAGACGCCCCGTACGGCCTCGAATCCTTCGGCGTAGCCGCGGCGCAGGCCCTCGGCTTCGATCACGGTGTCTGTCATGGTCCAAGGCTCGCGGCGCCGGCGCCGGGTCGGCAGTGTGCGCTGTCACCGCCCCCGATGACATTTGTCAGGGCCGAGGCATCGGGGGGCGAAGTCGGAGAAACACGAAGAAGGCCCCGATCGTAATGATCGGGGCCTTCTTCATACAGAGCGGACGACGCGACTCGAACGCGCGACATCCACCTTGGCAAGGTGGTGCTCTACCAACTGAGCTACGTCCGCAAGCACTGCACTGCCGCGAGGCAATGCATGCATCACTCTACCCGATCCACAGCAGTGGTCCGGAAGTGATGCAGAGCGGGTGACAGGAATCGCACACTGCGCCTTCCCTCTGGAAGAGGGATGTTCTGCTACTGAACTACACCCGCACGACCTCGGAGGCTTTGACCTGTGGTCTGGCCCCTCGGCGTGATCCACACACTAGCCGACGGATGGGGGTGCATGGCAAATCGACCCTCAGTGGGCCGCGTTGTAGGCCTCGTAGATCTTCTTCGGGATGCGGCCGCGCGGCGGCACCTGGAACTGGTTCGAGCGGGCCCAGGCGCGGACGACCGCCGGGTCGGGGGCGACGGCGGTGTGCTTGTAGACCTTCCCCGAGCGCGACTGGCGACGGCCGGCGGCCACGAAGGGGGCCAGGCCCTTCCGCAGTTTCTTTGCGTTCGCCACATTGAGGTCGATCTCGTAGGACTTTCCGTCCAGAGCGAACACGACCGTTTCCACCGCTTCTCCGCCATCGATGTCGTCGGAGAGCGTGACTACTACGCGCTGCGCCACGGATATCGGTCCCTTCGTGCGACGTCACCACCTGCTGACGTGCGGTGATGTCGCCTGTGTGGATGTTTCGGGGCAATGCAACTTTCATCCGGAATCCGGAGTGATTCCTTTGTACCTCGATTCCCATTGCATTGCGAAGCCCAGTTAATTCTCTCCGCGTGTCCCGCCGCAATGCCGGGCGCGTGGTTTTCCGGCGGATTTTGCGAAGCGTTGGTGAAGCCGAAACGGCGCGGTGATCACGGCCAGGGGATATCTACCCGCGTAGAAATTTCCGCCGGGTACGCTGATGGAACCGCCTTCGCACCAACCACCACACGGGAGTGCCCGATGGCACGCGTCGTAGTCGACGTCATGCTCAAGCCGGAGATCCTCGACCCCCAGGGCCAGGCGGTGCAGCGTGCACTGCCGCGCCTGGGCTTCGACGGGATCGCCGACGTCCGCCAGGGGAAGCGCTTCGAGCTCGAGGTGGAGGGACCGGTCGACCAGGCCGCCCTCGACCGCATCCACAAGATGGCCGAAACGTTCCTCGCCAACACCGTCATCGAAGACTTCACCGTGAAGGTCGAGGCCTGACGGTGACCACTCGCATCGGAGTCGTCACGTTCCCCGGAACGCTCGACGACCGTGACTCGCTGCGGGCCGTCCGCCTCGCCGGGGCCGAGCCGGTCTCGCTGTGGCACCGCGACAAGGACCTGCACCAGGTCGACGCGGTCGTCCTCGCCGGCGGCTTCTCGTACGGGGACTACCTGCGCGCCGGGGCCATCTCCCGCTTCTCGCCGGTGATGGAGACCATCATCGAGCAGGCCAAGGGCGGCATGCCCGTCCTGGGCATCTGCAACGGCTTCCAGGTCCTCACCGAGGCCCACCTGCTGCCGGGGGCCATGCTGCGGAACACCGACCTGCACTTCATCTGCCGCGAGCAGAAGCTGCAGGTGGAGAACGCGGAGACCGCGTGGACCGGCGACTACACCGCCGGCCAGGAGATCTCCGTACCGCTGAAGAACATGGACGGCCGGTACACCGCCGACGAGCGCACGCTCGACGAACTGGAGGCCGAGGGCCGAGTGGCCTTCCGCTACCTGGACGGCAACCCGAACGGTTCGCTGCGCGACATCGCCGGCATCACCAACGCCGCGGGGAACGTCGTCGGCCTCATGCCGCACCCCGAGCACGCGGTCGAGCCGCTGATCGGGACGGGCCGCACCGACGGTCTCCCGTTCTTCACCTCGGTCCTGAAGAAGCTGGTCAGCGCATGAGCCTCGACACCGTCAAGAACGCCACCGAAACCCCGGACGCCTCCCAGCCGTGGAAGGAGCTCGGCCTCAAGGAGGACGAGTACGCCCGGATCCGGGAGATCCTCGGCCGCCGCCCCACGGGCGCCGAACTCGCCATGTACTCGGTCATGTGGTCCGAGCACTGCTCGTACAAGAGCAGCAAGGTCCACCTGAAGCAGTTCGGTGAGAAGGCCCCCCAGAACGACGCCATGCTCGTCGGCATCGGCGAGAACGCCGGCGTCGTCGACGTCGGCCAGGGTTACGCGGTCACCTTCAAGGTCGAGTCGCACAACCACCCGTCGTACATCGAGCCCTACCAGGGCGCGGCCACCGGCATCGGCGGCATCGTCCGCGACATCCTCGCGATGGGCGCCCGCCCGGTCGCGGTCGTGGACCCGCTGCGCTTCGGCGCCGCCGACCACCCCGACACCCGGCGCGTCCTGCCCGGCGTCGTCGCGGGCATCGGCGGCTACGGCAACTGCCTGGGCCTGCCCAACATCGGCGGCGAGGTCGTCTTCGACGCCTGCTACCAGGGCAACCCGCTCGTCAACGCCGGCTGCATCGGCGTGATGAAGCACGAGGACATCCACCTCGCCAAGGCCTCCGGCCCCGGCAACAAGGTCATCCTCTACGGCGCCCGCACCGGCGGCGACGGCATCGGCGGCGTCTCGGTCCTCGCGTCCGAGACCTTCGACGACACCAAGCCCACCAAGCGCCCCGCGGTCCAGGTCGGCGACCCCTTCCAGGAGAAGCTCCTCATCGAGTGCACCCTGGAGATCTTCAAGGAGAAGCTGGTCGCGGGCATCCAGGACCTCGGCGGCGCCGGGCTCTCCTGCGCGACCTCCGAGCTCGCCTCCGCCGGTTCCGGCGGCATGCGGGTCGAGCTGGACACCGTGCCGCTGCGCGACGCGACGCTCTCGCCCGAGGAAATCCTCATGAGCGAGTCGCAGGAGCGCATGTGCGCGATCGTCGAGCCGCAGCACGTCGACCGCTTCATGGAGATCTGCGAGAAGTGGGACGTCATCGCCACCGTCATCGGTGAGGTGACCGAGGGCGAGCGCCTGGAGATCTTCTGGCACGGCGAGCAGATCGTGGACGTGCCCCCGGGCACCGTCGCCCACGAGGGCCCGGTCTACAACCGCCCCTACGCGCGCCCCTCCTGGCAGGACGCGCTGCAGGCGGACGACGCCGGCAAGCTGCCGCGCCCGCAGACCTCCGAGGAGCTGCGCGCACAGGTCCTCGCGCTGGTCTCCTCCCCGAACCAGGCGTCGAAGTCGTGGGTCACCGACCAGTACGACCGCTTCGTCCAGGGCAACACCGTCCTCTCGCAGCCCGAGGACGCGGGCATGGTCCGTATCGACGAGGAGTCCAACCTCGGCGTGGCCATGGCCACCGACGGCAACGGCCGCTTCGCCAAGCTCGACCCGTACACGGGCGCGCAGCTGGCGCTGGCGGAGTCGTACCGCAACGTGGCGGCGACCGGCGCCAAGCCGCTGGCCATCTCCGACTGCCTGAACTTCGGTTCCCCCGAGGACCCGGACGTCATGTGGCAGTTCGCCGAGGCCTGCCGCGGTCTGGCGGACGGCTGCCTTGAGCTGGGCACCCCGGTGACCGGCGGCAACGTCTCCCTTTACAACCAGACGGGCGACATCGCCATCCACCCGACCCCGGTCGTGGCGGTCCTCGGTGTGATCGACGACGTCAACCGCCGTACGCCGATGGCGTTCTCGGAGGCCGGCCAGCTGCTGTACCTGCTGGGCGACACGGCCGAGGAGTTCGGCGGTTCGGCCTGGTCGCAGGTGATCCACGACCACCTCGGCGGCATGCCGCCGAAGGTGGACCTGGGCCGCGAGAAGCTGCTCGGCGAGATCCTGATCTCCGCCTCGCGCGACGGCATGATCGACGCCGCGCACGACCTGTCCGACGGCGGCGTGATCCAGGCGCTCACCGAGTCCTGCCTGCGCGGCGGGAACGGTGCCCGCATCGTGGTGCCCGAGGGCCTGGACGCCTTCACCTTCCTGTTCTCCGAGTCTGCGGGCCGCGCCGTCGTGGCCGTCCCGCGCAGCGAGGAGCTCCGCTTCACCGACATGTGCGGTGCGCGCGGCCTGCCGGCCACCCGCATCGGTGTGGTGGACGGCGAGGAGATCGAGGTCCAGGGCGAGTTCACCCTCCCCCTGGCCGAGCTCCGCGAGGCCCACGAGACGACCTGGCTGATGGTCCAGTCGCTCTATGAGATCAACG
>NZ_JBSGZP010000324.1:0-7999 GCF_053611065.1 Streptomyces sp. NPDC054840 | reverse complement strand
GGGCCCGGCTCTCGCCCGCCCATCTGTCCCGCCTGGAGACCGGCCGGCGCCAGCCCTCGCTGCCACTCCTGCTCGGACTCGCCCGCACCTACGGTACGACGGTCTCCGAGCTGCTCGGCGAGATCCCCGCCGTCGCGGATCCCATCGTACGGGCCGGCGGTCCGGGTGCCCGTGAGGCCGACGGCTGGACGTACTGGCAGGCGGGCGGCTCCGGGCGCGGGATGCAGGCGCTGCGTGTGTGCGTGCCTCACGGCCGCAGCCAGGGCGAGCTGGTCCGCGTACATCCCGGCGAGGAGTGGCTGTACGTCCTGGAAGGGCGGCTGCGGCTGCACCTGGGCGAGGCCGAGCACCTGTTGGAGACGGGGGACAGCGCGCACTTCGACTCGCTCACCCCGCACCGGATCGCTGCGGCCTCGGCGGGCGGGGCCGAGCTGCTCTTCGTCCACACCCTGCTGCAGAGCAGCCTGGCCGGGCTGTGCCTCGGCGGCGCCACCACGACCGCGCCCGCGAAACCGCCCGCGCCCACCACGCACACGACCACGCACCACCGATAGCGGAGGAACCGTACCCATGTCCCGAGCCGAGCAGCCCGCGTCCCCGTCCCCGTCCCCGACCGCATCCCCGACACCCACCGTGTCCCCGGCCGTGTCCCCGTCCCCGGCCGTGTCGGCGCCCGCGACCATACGGGCCCGCTTCGAGTCCAAGTTCCCGCGCGGCCTGATCATCCGGCTGATCGCCTACCTGTTCGTCGGCCACCTCTTCGCCTTCTTCGTCTACCTCCTCTTCGTCCTCGGTGGCCAGAACCAGTAACCCGCCGGGTCGACGAGTTCGGGCCGCGCGACTCTGGCAAGGTGAGGGCGCTGTGGCTACCCTCCGCGCATGATTTCCACGGTTGTCTGGGGTACCGGCAACGTGGGCCGTCTGGCGATCCGCGCCGTCGAGGCCCATCCCGCGCTCCAACTCTGCGCAGTCATCGTCCACAATCCAGCCAAGGTCGGCCGCGACGCGGGCGAACTCGGGCGACTCGACCATCTGTTGGGGATCGAGGCCACCGACGACATCGAAGCCGTGCTCGCCGCCCGCCCCCAAGCCGTGGTGTACGCCGCGTCCGGAGACATCCGGCCCGACGAGGCACTCGCCGACATCACCCGGGCCGTCCGGTCCGGCGCTGTCGTCGTGAGCCCCGCCCTGTACCCGCTCTACGACCACCGGAGCGCCCCGCCCGAGTTCCGCGCCCCGGTGCTCGCCGCCGTCGCGGAGGGCGGCGGCTCGCTCTTCGCCTCCGGCGTCGACCCCGGGTGGGGCAACGACGTCCTCCCGCTCCTGCTCAGCGGACTCGGCACCACCATCGACGTCATCCGCTGCCAGGAGATCTTCGACTACTCCACCTACGACCAGCCGGACTCGGTCCGTGACCTCGTGGGCATGGGCCGGCCCATGGACCACGAGCCCATGATGCTCATGCCCTCGATCCCCACCATGGTGTGGGGCGGTCAGATACGGATGATGGCCCGGGCGCTCGGGGTCGAACTCGACGAGATCCGCGAGACGTCGGACCGTCGCGCGCTCGACGCCACGGTGACCACCAGGACCATGGGCGAGTTCCAGGCCGGTACCCAGGGCGCGATCCGCTTCGAGGTGCAGGGCATCGTCGAGGGCGAGCCCCGCATCGTCATCGAGCACGTCACCCGCATCCACGCCTCCTGCGCACCGGACTGGCCCATGCCGCCCGACGGCGGTGACGGGGCCCACCGGGTCGTCATCGAGGGCCGCCCGCGCATCGAGGTCACCATCGAGGCCACGGACGAGGGCGAGAACCGCTCGGCGGGCGGCAACGCCACCGCCGTCGGCCGCCTGGTCGGCGCCATCGACTGGCTCGTGCAGGCGGAGCCCGGACTCTACGACGCCCTTGACGTCCCGCTGCGCCCCGCCATCGGCAGACTCGGAAGGAAACAGTCATGAGGATCGACATCCCTGAAGGCCGGCACCCGATCGAGTACGTGTGGGGCGACATGGTCCCCGGTATCGGCATGGCCGCCGCGAACTTCTCCCTGTCGGTGTACGCCCACACCACCCTGGGCCTGCGCGAGTTCGAGGCGGCCCGGCTGCGCGTGGCGCAGATCAACGGGTGCGTCTTCTGCCTGGACTGGCGCACCGAGCGGGAGGGGGAGAAGGTCGAGGAGGAGTTCTCCGACGCGGTCACCGAGTGGCGTACGACCGACGCGTTCGACGAGCGCACCCGGCTCGCGGCGGAGTACGCCGAGCGGTACACCCTGGACCACCACGGGCTCGACGAGGAGTTCTGGGACCGGATGACCGCGCACTACAGCCAGCTGGAGATCGTGGAGCTGACGATGAGCATCGGGTCCTGGCTGGCCTTCGGCCGGCTCAACCACGTGCTCGGCCTGGACAGCGTCTGCGTGCTGCCGGGGCACTGAGCGGAGCGCGAGCGCGGCGTACGGGAAGGGGCGCGGGGCGCGGCGCACGAGGAAAAGGGGGCCGTTCGGTGCATCCGAACGGCCCCGGCCGCTGGGGGGAGGGCGCGGCCCTACGGGAGGTCGGTGGCGATGATCTTCTCTATGTTGCGTTCGGCGAGTGCCGTGATGGTGACGAAGGGATTCACGCTCGCGTTGCCGGGGATGAGCGCGCCGTCGATCACGTACAGGCCGGTGTAGCCGTGCAGCCGCCCGTAGTTGTCGGTGGCCCTGTTCAGGACCGCCCCGCCGAGCGGGTGGTAGGTGAGGGTGTCGTTCCAGATCTTGTTGCCACCGAACAGGTCGGTCCGGTAGATCGTCCCCTCCTTCGAGTTGATCTTGTCGAAGATGGTCTTGGCCATGGAGATGGACGGCTGCTTCCAGGCGGTCTGCCAGTTCAGCTCGGCCTTGCCCGCGGCCGCGTTCCAGGTGAATTCGGCGCGGTTCGGGTTCTTGGTGATCGACAGGTAGAACGAGGCGTACGTCTCGATGCCGGTGGGCAGCGGTGCCACCTCGGCGAAGGCGCCGCCCGCGTCCCAGTTGTCGATGCCGGAGCAGGGGATGGTCGACTGGAGTTTGCCGGTCGGGTCCCACAGGTGGTTGGCGCGGCCGCACATGACGTTCCCGTTCTCGCCCCAGCCCTTGCCGACCTCGCCGTTGAGGTTCCGCAGCGCCCCCGTGGCCTTCAGTTCCACCAGGAGTTTGCTGGTGCCGACGCTGCCGGCGGCGAAGAAGACGCGGTCCGCGGTCACGGTCTTGGTGGCCACGGTGTCGCCGGTCGTGTTGATCTGGTCGATGGTGACCGTGTAGCCGCCCGCCGCGGCCGGGGAGACCGAGGTGACCTTGTGGAGCGGCGAGATGGCGACCCGGCCCGTGGCCCTGGCCCGGGCGAGGTACGTCTGCACCAGCGACTTCTTGCCGTGGTTGTTGCCGTACAGGATCTCGCCGGCCAGGGCGGACCTGGTGGCGGTGCCGGCGGCCTCCCCCTTCATGTAGTCCCAGTCGTACACGTCCGGTACGAAGGTCCAGGCGAAGCCGGAGCGCTGGGCGTGCTTGCGGCCGACCCTGGAGAACTGATAGCAATCGGCGGTGTCGAACCAGGCCGGGTCGATCATTCCGACCCCGAGCCCGGCGTTGGCCCTCGGGTAGTAGGTGTCGTACATCTCGTCGGCGTCCACCGAGGGGAGGACGGCGGCGAAGTTCGCGCGTTTGGGCGTGACCGCCATGCCACCGTTGACCAGCGAGCCGCCTCCGACGCCACGGCCCTGGTAGACCGTGATGCCGGCGAAGTCCTCGGCGTCCAGGATCCCCGTGTACTTGGGGACGTCCTTGTCGATGGGGAAGCCGAGGAAGTTGCTGAGCGGCGCCTTGGTCCGGGTGCGCAGCCAGAAGGACCGGTAGTCCGGGCTGGTCACCTTCGGGAAGATCTTGCCGTCGGAG
This sequence comes from Streptomyces sp. NPDC054840, assembly GCF_053611065.1. Lineage (NCBI taxonomy): Bacteria > Bacillati > Actinomycetota > Actinomycetes > Kitasatosporales > Streptomycetaceae > Streptomyces > Streptomyces sp. NPDC054840. The sequence goes on along the minus strand of NZ_JBSGZP010000324.1, from coordinate 4,085 downwards.
CCCGGCGTGTCCCAGGACATGCCCATCTCGATCATCTGGACGTCCACGCCCGCCTGTGCCAGCCGAAGGGCCGCCACCGATCCGCCGTAGCCGGTGCCGATGACCAGAGCCGGTACGCGGGAACCGTCGGATATCGGGCCGGGCGGGGCGGCCGCCTGCGCCGGGGTGATGTGGCCCGCCAGAGCCAAGGCCCCGACAACGGAACCTGTTCTACCGAGGAATCCGCGACGGGAGATCCCGTTGGAGGTGGTTCTGGGCAGCGGTTTATCGCTCATGTGACGTTCCTCACTCGGGGGCAGAATGGGAACGAGTTCTACTGCTGCCCGCGTGTGAAGTCACTACATACGTCTAGGTAACTTTCGGTCGATCACGTGGCAGGGGGAGTGGGGCGCGCGCGCCGGACCCAGCCCAGGATCAGCAGGGACGCGACCGCAGCGAAGGCGCACCAGGTGGAGGCGAATTCCAGCCGCCACAGCGCTGAGCAGGCGAGCGCCCCCGCCGCCAGTACCACGCCGAGGGTCCGCAGCCGCCGGTCACCTCCGAGCAACAGGGCGCCCACGGTGGCGAAGAGGTAGGCCGTCAGCACCAGCGGCATCCACGGAACATTCACGCCGTAGCCGAGGGTGTGGCCCCGGACCTCGGCGGTCACGGGCCGGGTCACGAGGCAGTACGAGAGCACTCCGGCGGCGGCCAGCCCCGCGGCCAGCGGCCCCCACAGGAGGCACCCGGCCCCCGGCGGGGCCGCCAGCAGGACCCCGGCCGGCACCCAGACCGCCAGCACCGGCAGGGCGATCACAGCCCAGGCCGTGGCGGTCGGGGAGCAGCCGCCGCCCGTGCCCCAGACGGCGGCCTCCATCAGCTGGTGCACGCCCAGCAGCAGCGGCAGCGCGGCGACGGGCAGGTCGCGGGCCCGCCGCACCCGCGCCAGGCACACGATCCCGCCGGCGGAGATCGCCGTGCCCGCCACCAGATCGGCCGTCGCGCTCCAGCACACGGGATCAGCCGGGCTCCTCACGGGGTTCGAGCGGCGGGGCCGACACCGCGCAGTACGTACGACACTGGGGGTGGCACGCCTCGGGCGCGGGGGAGCGTACGGTCGCCCAGGCCAGGGCGGCGCCGGCCACGAACGCCCCGGTGCACCAGAGCATGGCCAGCCCGAACGCGGCGTCGAACTGGGTCGCCGAGCGGTACGACTCCGGTCCCATGCCGGACAGCAGCGGCAGCGCCGCCACCGCGAGCAGCCCGGCAACCCGCGCCGCCGCGTTGTTGATGCCGCTGGCCAGGCCCGCCCGGCCGGGGTCCACCGAGGCGAGCACGGTCGACGTCAGCGGAGCCACCAGGGCCACGAGTCCCATGCCCATGACGACCATCGCGGGCAGCACGTCCCGTACGTACGAGGCCGCGGGCCCCACCCGCAGCATCAGCAGCGTGCCGCCCGCACACAGCAGCGGCCCCACCGTGAGCGGGACGCGCGGCCCGATCCGCTCCCCGAGCTCACCCGAGCGTGCCGACAGGAGCAGCATGAGAAGGGTCGTCGGCAGCATCGCGGCACCGGCGGCCAGCGCCGAGTAGCCGGACACCACCTGGAGCTGGAGCACGACGAGGAAGAAGAACCCGCCGATGGCCGCGTACACGCACAGCGTGACGAGGTTGACGGCGGTGAACAGCCGGGACGCGAAGATGTCCGGCGGCACCATCGGGTCGGGCCGCCGCCGCTCCACGTGGACGAAGGCGATGCCCAGCAGGACTCCGAGCACCGCGGCGGCGATCACCGCCGGCGCTCCCGACCGGGCTTCGATCAGCGCGTAGGTGACCAGTCCCAGGGAGGTCGCTCCGAGTGCCGCCCCGGCCACGTCGAACCGCCCGTGCGCCTGTGGGTCGCGCGATTCCGGTACGTGCCGCAGTGCGACCGGCACGCACACCGCGGCCAGCGGAACGTTCAGCAGGAACACCCACCGCCAGCCCGGCCCGTCCACCAGCCAGCCGCCGAGGAACGGCCCCACGGCGGCGCCCACCCCGCCGAGCCCCGACCACAGGCCGATCGCCCGTCCCCGGTCCTCGGCGCGGATCGACGCCTGGATCAGGGCCAGGGAGCCGGGAGCCAGCAGCGCTCCGCCGATGCCCTGCAGGGCCCGGGCGGCGATCAGCACCCCGGCGTTCGGCGCGATGCCGCACAGCAGCGAGCCGAACGCGAACCACACCACGCCGAGTACGAAGATCCGGCGCCGCCCGAAGCGGTCGCTGAGTGACCCGCCGACCAGGATCAGTCCGGCCAGCGTGAGCAGGTAGGCGTTCACCGTCCACTGGAGCACCGCCAGATCGGCGTCGAGATCCTCCCCGATGCGCGGCAGTGCCACGTTCACGACGGTCCCGTCCAGCATGGCCATGGTCGACCCGAGCACCGTGGTCAGGAGGATCCACCGACCACGTGCGGACGCGATCGGGATACCGGCTCCGGACGGCTCGGCGGGCGCAGTCATGTCTTCAGGCTGGCGCGCGCGGCCGGTCCGGGCCACCGGGGCGGGCCGCAAGACGGCCGAAAAGCCGCCCTTGTAATGAGCATGACGTCTCATTCACCATGACCCGCGCACATCACGCGCACCCTTCCCGCACATCCCGCACACGGCGTACGAGGAGACAACACGTGGCCCAACGCGACAACCGGTCCTCACGAGCCTTACGACCCACAAGGTCATCGAGGCCCGCGCGGTCCTTACGCACGGCGCTCGCCGCCCTCACCTCGGTCCTGCTCCTGCCGATCGGCGCGGGCGTCGCCGTCGCCGCGCAGGACCCCGGCCCCGCCGCCCTGACCGCGGCCGAGCGCAAGATCGAACCCAAGCTCCGCACCCAGCTCGACGAGTCCGCCAAGGCGGCTTTCTGGGTGTATCTCGACAGCGCCGCCGACCTCAACGCCGCGGGGAAACAGCAGACCCGCGCCGCCAAGGCCGAAACGGTTCTGCGGATCAAGAAGGACCACGCCGCGCGCAGCCAGGCCGATGTCATCAAGGCCCTGCACGGCGCCGGCGCCGATTACACGTCGTACTGGATCGTGAACGCCGTGCGCGTCGTCGGCAGCGAGAAGCTCGCCGGGACCCTCGCACAGCGCCCCGAAGTCGCCCGGATCGACGCCGACGACAAGGTCGCCCTCCCCAAGCCCACCGAGGGCGAGCGGGAGAAGGCCGTCGCCGACGCCATCGAGTGGAACATCGACCGGATCAAGGCCCCGCAGGTCTGGGACCAGGCCGGTGTGCGCGGCGAGGGCATCGTCGTCGCCAACATCGACAGCGGTGTGGACTACACCCACCCGGCCGTGAACAACCAGTACCGCGGCAAGAAGGCGGACGGCACGTACGACCACGCCTACAACTGGTTCGACCCGGCGGGCGTGTGCACCACCGCGGCCCCGTGCGACAACAACGACCACGGTACCCACACCATGGGCACGATGGTCGGCGACGACGGCGGCGCCAACAAGATCGGTGTGGCCCCCGGAGCCAAGTGGATCGCGGCCAAGGGCTGCGAGTCGAACTCCTGCTCCGAGGCCTCCCTCCTCGCCTCGGGCCAGTGGATCGTCGCCCCGACCGATCCGAACGGCCAGAACCCGCGCCCCGACCTCGCCCCGCACATCGTCAACAACTCCTGGGGCGGTAGCGGCGGCGACACCTGGTACCAGCAGATCGTCGACACCTGGCGGGCCGCCGGCATCTTCCCGGCCTTCTCCAACGGCAACGCCGGCCCGAGCTGCAACACCGCCGGCTCGCCCGGCGACTACGCCAGCTCCTACAGCTCCGGCGCCTTCGACATCAACAACGCGATCGCGTCGTTCTCCTCACGCGGCGCCGGCCCCGGCGGCATCGTCAAGCCGAACATCGCCGCGCCCGGCGTGAACGTGCGCTCCTCCGTCCCCGGCGGCGGATACGAGGCCTTCTCCGGCACCTCCATGGCCTCACCGCACACCGCGGCCGCGGTCGCCCTGCTCTGGTCCGCCGCGCCCGCCCTGGAAGGCGACGTCGCGCAGACCGAGTCGCTCCTGGACGGCACGGCGCTGGACACCGACAGCAGCCAGTGCGGCGGCAACGCCGCCG
>NZ_JBSGZP010000323.1:0-8007 GCF_053611065.1 Streptomyces sp. NPDC054840 | reverse complement strand
GCCATGGTTTCGTTACTTCCAGCCCTTGAGGATCTTGCGGAACTCGACGCCGGCCGACTTGGCCGCGTCCTCCGGGCTCGACGCCCCGGTGATCGCCTTGGTGTATTCGACCTTCAGCGGCTCGAAGAGGGAGCCGTTCTCCGGGATCCAGGCGCGCTCGACGGCCTTGTCGACGGCCGGCTTGAAGAACTGGACCATCTCGTTGCCCTTGACGTCCGGCTGCTCGTAGGCGGCGGTCCGGGTCGGGAGCAGGCTGAGGTCCTTGGTCGACTGCACCTGGACCTCTTGCGAGGTCATGTACTCGACGAAGGCGTGCGCGGCGGCGGTGTTCTTGGAACCGGCGTAGACGGCGAGGTCGTGGCCGCCCTGCGGGGCACCGGCCTTGGCCGAGCCCGCCGGGACGGCGGCGATGCCGAGGTTGGCCTTGTCCTTGAACTGGTCGCCGGCGTAGGTGTCGGCGACGGCCCACGGGCCGTTGATCATCATGGCGGCCTCGCCGGACTTGAAGGCCGTCTGCATGTTGGCGTAGCCGTCGGTGGCGTTGGTGATCGCCGCGCCGGAGGCGACCAGGTCACGGGCGGCCTTGAAGGCCTTGACGCCCGCCTCGTTGTCGACGGTGACCGTCTTGTTCTTCGCGTCGACCAGGTCGCCGCCCTCGCCGTAGATGAGGGGGAGGAACCAGTAGGAGTCGTCGCCGCGGAGGTAGAGGCCGGCCTTGCCGGTCTTGCCCTTGATCGCGGCGGCGGCGGTCTTCACCTCTTCCAGCGTCTTGGGGGGCTGGACGCCGGCGTCGGCGAGCATCTTCTTGTTGTAGAAGAGGCCGAGGCTGTCGATGACCTGCGGAACGGCGTAGGTCTTGCCCTCGTACTTACCGCTGGCCGCGGCCTGCGGGAGGAACTCGGCGTCGACCTTCTTCGCCGTCTCGGCCGGGACCTCGTCGAGGTAGCCCAGCGAGGCGAAGTCCGCGACCCAGCCGACGTCGGCGCGGATCACGTCAGGCGCGTCGGAGCCGCTGCTGAAGGCGTTCTTGACCTTGTTCTGCGCGTCGCCGTAAGGGACGTTGACGTACTTGACGGTCACCTTCGGGTGCTTCGCGGTGAACGCCTCGGCGATCTTCTGGAAGCTGGCCTTCTCGGCGTCGTTCGAGGTGTCCCACCACGTGACCGTGCCGGAAAGCTCGCCGCCTGCCTTGGTACCGCCGGCCGCGTCCTTGTCGTCCCCACCGCAAGCCGTTGCCGCGAGCGCCAGGGTCGCGACCAGCGCGGTGGCCGCTATGCCACGCCGCATATGAACTCCTTCGATGATCCCGGCCGCGTCCTCGCGGTCCCGAGTTGCCAGGAACGTAACAAGACTGAAAGAGGACCGAAAGACCTTGCGCAAACTTTCTGCAAGCGGAGGCGATCGTTACATCCGTGTGTCCGGACGGTTGCCGCAGCTTGCTGTTAGTTCGAGTCACCTTCGACTGCTCAGGCCCGCAACCAGGGGGCATGTACCCGCGTTGACCCCGATATGACCCACGACTCGACGGCCGTCCAGCTTGCAAGATCTTCCAGCAACGCGACCGCGAGCGGTGGCTGGTGGCGCGATGCCGTCATCTATCAGGTGTACGTACGCTCCTTCGCCGACAGCGACGGAGACGGCATCGGCGACCTCCGCGGGGTCCGCTCCCGCCTCCCCCACCTCGCCCGCCTCGGCGTCGACGCCGTGTGGCTCACCCCCTTCTACGTCTCCCCGCAGGCGGACGGCGGCTACGACGTCGCCGACTACCGGGCCGTCGACCCCCTCTTCGGGGACCTCTCCGACGCCGACGAGCTGGTCCGGGCCGCACACGCCCTGGGGCTGCGGGTCATCGTGGACGTGGTGCCGAACCACACCTCCGAGCAGCACCCGTGGTTCCGCGCCGCCCTCGCCGGTCATCCGGGGGCCCGCGAGCGCTACCACTTCCGCCCGGGGCGGGGTGCTCGCGGGGAGCTTCCGCCCAACGACTGGGAGTCGATCTTCGGCGGCCCGGCCTGGACCCGGGTGCCGGACGGCGCCTGGTATCTGCACCTCTTCGCCCCCGAGCAGCCGGACCTCGCCTGGGACCACCCCGAGGTCGCCGCCGAATTCGCCTCCGTCCTGCGCTTCTGGCTCGACCTCGGCATCGACGGATTCCGCATCGACGTCGCCCACGGCATGGTCAAGGCCCCGGGCCTCCCGGACATCGGCCGCGGCGCCCAGGCCACCCTCATCGGCACCGAGCCGCTCCCCTTCTTCGACCAGGACGGGGTCCACGAGGTCCACCGCTCCTGGCGCCGCCTCCTCGACTCCTACGAGGGCGAGCGCATCGGGGTCGCCGAGGCCTGGGCGCCCACCTCCGAACGCCTCGCCCTGTACGTGCGCCCCGACGAACTGCACCAGGCCTTCAACTTCCGCTTCCTGAACTGCCCGTGGGACCCCGACGCGATGCGCACCGTCATCGACGAGTCACTGGCCGCCACGACGGCCGTCGGCGCCCCGACCACCTGGGTGCTGTCCAACCACGACGTCGTACGCCATGTGACGCGCTACGGCGGCGGGGCCCGCGGCCTGGCCCGGGCGCGGGCCGCCGCCCTGCTGATGCTGGCGCTGCCCGGGTCGGCGTACGTCTACCAGGGCGAGGAGCTCGGCCTCCCGGAGGTGGCGGACCTCCCCGACGAGGTGCGCCAGGACCCCGCCTTCCGCCGCGGGCGCCGTCGGCCGGAACCAGGGCCTGCCCGGATCGGCCGGCAGGCCGGCACCCCGCCCGGGGCCGGGGCCGGAACCGGGGCCGGGGGCGATTCCCCGACGCCGCCGGAGGCGGTGGGACAGGACGGGCTGCGCGACGGGTGCCGGGTGCCGCTCCCCTGGTCCGGCGCGGAGGCCCCGTACGGCTTCGGGCCGGCCGGCAGCTGGCTCCCGCAGCCCGCCGACTGGGGTGACCTCAGCGTCGCCGCGCAGACCGGCGACCCGCACTCCACGCTGGAGCTCTACCGCGCCGCCCTGGAACTGCGCCGGGCGATGCCGGGCCTCGGCGCACCGGAAGCGGGCACGGGACCCGGACCCGGATCGGTGGCCGAGGCCCCGCCCGAGGAGTCGTACCCCTGCGGGATGCGCTGGCAGTGCGCCCCCGAGGGCGTACTCCTCTTCACCCGGCCCGGTTTCGCCTGCACCCTCAACAGCCGTTCCGAGCCGGTCGAACTTCCGGCGCCCGGTCGTCCCGTACTCTCCAGCGCCCCGGTGGAGACGGACGGCCGCACCGTCCGGCTTCCCCCGGATTCGTGCACGTGGTGGTCATGGTGAACGTCCGACCGGTACAGTCCAATCCCGTGACCGCACGGCTAGCCGACATCGCAGCCCAGGCGGGGGTCAGCGAAGCCACAGTCAGCCGCGTGCTCAACGGCAAGCCCGGTGTGGCCGCAGGCACCCGCGAATCCGTACTGGCCGCCCTCGACGTACTCGGCTACGAGCGGCCCGTGAAGCTGCGCCAGCGCAGTGCGGGGCTCGTCGGTCTGATAACCCCTGAACTGGACAACCCGATCTTCCCGGCGCTCGCCCAGGTCATCGGTCAGGCCCTGACCCGGCAGGGGTACACGCCGGTGCTGGCCACGCAGACGCCCGGCGGGTCCACCGAGGACGAGCTGACCGAGATGCTGGTCGACCGCGGAGTCTCCGGGATCATCTTCGTCTCCGGCCTGCACGCCGACACCACGGCCGACATGGGCCGCTACGACCAACTCCGCGGGCAGGGCGTCCCGTACGTCCTCATCAACGGGTTCTCGGAGAAGGTCCAGGCCCCCTTCGTCTCCCCCGACGACCGGGCCGCGATGCAGCTCGCCGTCACCCACCTCGCCGCGCTCGGGCACACCCGCATCGGGCTCGCGGTCGGACCGAAGCGTTTCGTGCCGGTCCTGCGCAAGATCGAGGGCTTCCGGCTCGGGATGAAGGAGCGGCTGGGACTCGGCGAGGGCGAGATCGAGGAGCTGATCCAGCACTCCCTCTATTCGCTCGAGGGCGGCCAGGCCGCCGCGGCCGCGCTGATCTCGCGGGGCTGCACGGCGGTGGTGTGCGCGAGCGACATGATGGCGCTGGGCGCGATCCGGGCGGCCCGGCAGCAGGGACTGAAGGTGCCGCAGGACGTGTCGGTGGTCGGCTTCGACGACTCCCCGCTCATAGCGTTCACCGACCCGCCGCTGACGACCATCCGCCAGCCCGTGCAGGCGATGGGGCAGGCGGCGGTCCGGACCCTGCTGGAGGAGATCGGCGGCACGCCGGCCCCGCACAGCGAGTTCGTCTTCCTGCCCGAACTGGTGGTGCGCGGCTCCACGGCATCGGGCCCGGGCCAGCGCCGCCGCCGGGACCAGTAACGGGTGCCGTGACCGCGGCGGTGGCACGTGTCCCTGCGGCGGCGAACCGGTCGCGGTCCCGATACTGGGCAGATGCCCGGTATCGGCGGACTTCGCGACAGGATCCTGCCCGACCACAAACGACGCTCCATGGAAGACCTCCAGGAGGATCTCGATCTGTCGTCGGGGGACAGCCGGGCGAAACAGTCGGCCTTCTGGACCATGCTCGTGCTGTCCTCCGTGATCGCCGCGTGCGGGATCCTGACGGACTCCACCGCCACCGTCATCGGAGCGATGATCATCGCTCCGCTCTCCACACCGATCATGGGAATCGGCCTCGGCGCCGTGCAGCGCCGCCGCTCCACCGCCCTGACCTTCGTGGCGCTCGGCGGCCTGCTGGTGATCCTGATCGGCGCCCTGGCCTCCCTGGTGGTGCCCAGCTCGTACGACTTGTTGTCGGACAGTCAGATCTCCAGCCGGACCTCCCCGGGCCTCCTCGACCTGATCGCCGCCCTGGCCACGGGCTTCGCCGGCGCCGTGGCGCTGTCCCGCAGGGACGTCGCCGCGGTCCTGCCGGGGGTCGCGATCGCGATCTCCCTGGTGCCGCCGCTCGTGGTGACGGGCGTGTGCGCCGGCCAGAGGTCGTGGTGGCTCGCGCTGGGCGCGCTCGTGCTCTTCGTGTCCAACCTCCTCGCCATGGTCTTCGCGGGCATGGTGGTCTTCGCCGCCCTCGGTTTCACACAGGCCGCCGGCCACCCCGGCCGGGGGCGGGCTCCGCGCCGCGCCTACGTGATGCTCGGGCTGCTGTTCGCGGCGGTCCTGCTCCCGCTGGGCGCGAACACGGTGACGGCGGTCCTGCTGAACGCGTGGACCTCGCGGACCTGGAGCGCCGCGGAGCGCTGGCTCTCGGCCAGCCCCGGTGCGGCGGTCACCGGCGTCGACGCGCAGTCCAGAACCTTCTACATCCACGTGCGCAGCCCCGGCGACCTCCCGCCGATCGAGGACCTGCTCGCGGACCTCGAAGGGCAGCTCCCGGACGGCGTGCCGATCGTCGTCGACACCACCCGCGGGCAGCAGATCATCGCCGGGAAGGTGGGAGAGTGACCGGGCCCCGGGGCGAGTGCGACGGCGCCGGGGCGCCCGGGCACCCCGGCCAGGGGTCCATGTCGTACCCAAGGCGGACCGGAGGCGCCGAAGACCGTCCCGAGGGATGATCGGAGGCGGGAACGCATCTGGCAGACTCTCTCCCCATGGGTGAATCGAGCGTGAAGACACTGGAAACCCGGACGGACGTCTCATCACCCACCGTGGTCGAGACCGAGACCCGCCCGGGGTCCGAGCGCGCCCTGCTCTCCCGGTTGCGTGCCCCGCGCCGGCCTCGGATCTGGTTCGAGGTCCTGCTCATCGCGATCAGCTACTGGACGTACTCGCTGATCCGCAACGCGGTGCCCGAGCAGAAGGCGGCGGCCCTCGCCAACGCCGACTGGATCTGGAGCGTCGAGCGGACCCTCGGCATCGCCGTCGAGAAGTCGGTCAACCACACGGTCAACTCCGTGACGTGGCTGATCGTGGGCATGAACTACTACTACGCCACGCTCCACTTCGTCGTGACGATCGGCGTGCTGGTCTGGATCTACCGTTTCCATCCCGGGCGGTACGCCGCCACGCGCATGGTCCTCTTCGCCACCACGGGCGTGGCCCTGGTCGGCTACTACTGCTACCCGCTCGCCCCGCCCCGGCTGATGAACGGGCAGAACTTCGTCGACACCGTGCTGGTCCACCACACCTGGGGCTCCATGGCCTCGGGCAACCTCAAGCAGATGTCGAACCAGTACGCCGCGATGCCGTCCATGCACATAGGGTGGTCGCTCTGGTGCGGCCTGACGATCTTCGCCGTCGCCTCGGTCCCCTGGGCCCGGATCCTGGGCCTGCTCTACCCGACGGCGACCCTCGTCGTCATCGTGGCCACCGCCAACCACTTCTGGCTCGACGCCGTGGGCGGCCTGATCTGCCTGGCCTTCGGCTACACGGTCTCGCGGTCCTGGTACGGCTCCTTCGCCCACCGCCTGCCGCGCCACCCCGAGCACGCGGGCCCGCACCCGGCCACGGAACTGCTGAACCGGGTCCGGGTCCGCACCCGCGTCTGAGGCGGCTGCTGCGTACTGCGCTACTGCTGCCCGAGGGCCATCCACTTCCCGGGCGCGGAGAGGGGCTCGAAGCCGGCCCGGGCGTAGACGGCGTGCGCATCGGCGGTGGCGAGCAGCACCCGGCGCAGCCCGTACGGCTCCAGGTGCGCGCACACCGCGTCGACGAGGGCCCTGCCGAGCCCCTTGCCGCGGGCGCCCGGATCGACGTAGACATCGCAGAGCCAGGCGAAGGTGGCCCGGTCGGTGACGACGCGGGCGTACGCGAGCTGGGCTCCGGAGGCCTGGTCGTAGAGGCCGAAGTTCACGGAGCCCGCGATGGCGTCCTCCTGCTTCTGCCGATCACGCCCGAGCGCCCAGTACGCGTCTTCGGACAGCCACCTGTGGACGAGCCCGACGTCCAGTCGGGCCGCGTCGGTGGAGATCTCGTATCCGTCGGGAAGGTCATCGCTCATCCCGGCATCCCGGGCCGAGGGCTGGACCAGTGCGAGGCGGCTGAGCCGGTCGAGGCAGGCGCGCAGGTCGCTCTCAGGAAGCTCAAGCCGCTGGGCGAGTGCGGTCACCCCGTCTGTGGGGTGGGCGAGCAGCGCCCGGTAGACGCGTTCGGCCTGGGCGTCGAGCCCGAGCAGTTCCAGCATGGCGCTACCCCCGGATATTAGTACACGTGCGCCTGTAGGGAACCATACGAAGGCACGAAGCACCTCCTGGTCAGTTCCTGTTTTGGCATAAACAGTCCCCTGTGCCGGTCTGTACTGCGGGGGCGGGCGCTGCTCACCATGGCCGTATGTATCTCGTGCATGTCCGACTTCGAGCCCCGGATCACGCCTCCCTTCCCCCCGACGCCGCACAACTGTTCCTGAGATGCGCCCTCGACGGGGAAGGTCTGGAACACGTCAGTGCACACGGCGATGCGGCGGGCGGTCCGGTGGTGGGCTTCTATCTGACCGCACCCTCGCTCGCCGTCGCGGAGCGGGCCGCGTCGGCCGTCTGCCACCGCGCGCTCCTCGCGCACCCTTCGCTCGCCGAGATGAACGTGGGGTCCTTCGACGCGGCCTTGGTGCCGCAGCACTGGAACGCACTCCTGCGATCCGATGGACAGGATATGCAGATGCAGGATCCGTCCACCGAGAACCTCTTCCACCCGTTCTGACGGCCCAGCAGAGTAGGGCCATCGGCAGGGGGAACCGGCCGGGAACCGGGAACCGGGCAAGTGCCCGGGGACGTAACAGAAGTGATTGCGCTCTCAGGGGGAATCCGATGTCCACGCTCGCCACTCGAATCGCCAAGTCCGCGGCCGCGGCCGTCATCGCCGTCGGCGCTCTGGGTGTGGCGCATTCGTTCACCACGGGGGAGCCGTCGGAATCGCGCCATTCCTCCGTCTCCGCCTTCGACTTCGGTTCGGTGACCATTCCGCTGGACCCGACCGACCCGCGGGACAAGTCGGACATCACCGATGTCACCTGGGGCCACTGACGGCGGGCTCCGGCCTGCGACGCCCACCGCTCAGGCGCGGCGCGGGC
>NZ_JBSGZP010000322.1:0-8052 GCF_053611065.1 Streptomyces sp. NPDC054840 | reverse complement strand
GATCACAACCGAATACGCACCCTAGTCGCGCAACCGTCGACACCCGCATCCGGGCCCCCGGGCGCGATACCGGCGCTCATCTCCCCATGGTCACCCCCACCTCTGACAACACGAACACCCGAAGGAGCTCGGCGGCCCAGGGCCGGAGCATGCGAAAGGGCCGCCACCTCTTGGCGCAGTGGCGGCCTCAGCCCGTCTACGCCCGGTCTACGGTCTGAGGCCGGGCTCGGAGTCGTGGCACGCGTCCGCATCGGCCGGCGTCACCGGCAGCCGCACAGCGGGGGGAACGCGCGTGAGCGCGGCCGACCGGGGAGGAAGCCGGGGCCGCGCTCACGTGTCACACGGGAAACGGCAAGGCTCCCGGTGCGCTGCTGGGCTGGGTCAGGCGTTGACGCAGGTGTTGCCGAAGGCCGGGTTGAGCAGAGCGATGACGTTGACGGTGTTGCCGCAGACGTTGACAGGAACGTGGACCGGGACCTGGAGGAGGTTCCCGGACAGAACACCCGGCGAGCCGGTGGCCGCGCCGAGGGCGTCGGCGTCGGCGGAGGCCATGCCCGCTGCGCCGAGGAGGATGGCTCCGGTAGCGGTGATGACGGCCGTGGTCTTCTTCACTGTGGGCTCCTTCAGGATGTGCGTTCTAAACGGTGCGAAAGCGGGCGTCGGCCGTGGGCCGGGCGGTAGGCCCACGCCGAGCGCTTGCCCCTCCAACGCCTCCATCGGGTACATGGACACGATGGTTGACCCGTTCGGGTGCCGCGCACACCGGACCCGAAAGCCTTCCTCCCCCAGAGCCTTTCCGACCAACTGACGCGACCAGTCCCCCCCCTCACCGCGCCAGCCTCCCAAACCCCTACACCCCCGTCACCGCCGAACCATGCTGGGGCGGGCCTCGGGTCGGCCTCGGCGGCATGCTCCCCACCGCCGCGGCCGCGTCAGAGCTCGACCCGAAGGAGCTCGTCGAGCGAAGCCTGTTCCGGTTGCCTGTTCCGGTTCCCCGACGCCCGCCCGGCCGGCCGCGGGTCCCTCGCCACCGCGCTCACCACAGCCCGCACCGTCTTCCACGAGGCGCAGTACGCCGAACTCGGCCCGGACCCTGCCTGCCCTGATCTCCGGCTCGCTGGCCTCTAACGCGCACGACATCGCGGCCCGCGCCTACGTGCTGCTCGCCCAGCTCGCCATCAAGCATTACCAGGGCATGGCCTGGGTCGCCGCCGAGCGGGCCCGCATGCAGGCCGGACTGACCGGCAACCCGGGGGTGATGGGCGAGGCCGCGCACTCCATAGGCGTCACCATGCGCCGCAGCGGCGACTACCAGGCTTCCATCGACCATCTCCAGCAGGCCGCGGCCCAGCTCGGCAGCGGGCCGGAAGAACTCGCGATGTCCGGCACCCTCTTGCTGACCGCCTCCTCCTCTGCGGCCCAGGCCGGATGGCGCGGTCGGGCGATGGAGTCCATCGGTAACCGCCTCACCGCCCACCGGATCGTGCCCAGCGGGACGCCGGACTGGCACACGGTTATGCGTGTTCGCGGCATCGTGCCCGTGATCGCCCGCCGCCGCACCGGCGCGGAGTTGGGCTGGGCCGCGCCGATCATGTATGCGCATCGCTGCGCCGGATCATCGCCACCGGCGGCCGGGCAGCCTCGTAGACCAGCGGGGCCAAGGATACGGTCCATGGCCGCCGCCCGAGGCCAGAGCGGGCGCAGCCGGAACGAGACCCCGCAACGGACCCGTCCGCGCTCCTGGCGCGGGGAACCATGGCTTCGGCCGGGGCCATGTGCCCGGGGCGAGGCGTCCAAACCCCCGCGCCGGCCTGCGTGGTGCTGCGCGACGCCTTCGAGTACAGCCACCGGGACATCGCGGGCGTCCTCGACTGCTCGGAGGGGCGTGGTGTACGAGGTGCGGCACCTCGGCGCGCTGCGCCTGGAGCCTCACCGGCTCGGCAACCAGGCCGGCGTCGAGGACTCCTCCAAGGCGGTGGCCGAGGAGCGGCCGCGCTGGACTGACCACGGTCACGGGCAAGTGCCGCCACCCCAGGGTGCCCCTTCTTCATGTGGTCAGTTTTGTTCTTAACCTCCGGTTGTCCCGTGGCGGCGACGGTTGCAGAACGACCTCAGTGGTCGGACAGGACGGGCCACGGTGCGTCCCGCAGGGGTGGTGCAGTCGGGCAGTGGCCCTCCGGGCAGCTCTCCGGCGAAGTCCGGCCTCCTGAACGCCGCATCGTGCCCGGCGGGTTGGGGCATGCTGGGGGTGCGCTCACGTGCTCCACTTCGACGCAGGGGGCCAGTCGGTGTTACGCATTCACTTCACGGCCGAGGACCTCGCCCGGACGCGGGTGGCCGCAACGATCGGAGTCGCAGCCGAGGTCTACTACAGCCTGGAGCTGCTGAGGGAGAACCGGGAGCTTCCTCACCTCCGCACATGGCGGTCAGCGGTCGCGGGCCGGATGGGAGCGGATATGCGTCCCCTGACGTGCCTGGTTCCGGTGCGCGGTCCCGGGCTTGATCTGCTGGCCCTGATGGGTGATGTGCCCTCTTTGGACCACGCCGTGGACAACCTGCTGCACGCACCGGTGTCCCGGCTGCGGCGCGAGCTTGAGGGTCTCGATTTCCACCCCGGGCACCTGCCGTGGGCCAGGCAGGTGTCCGAGGGCGACCGCGAGGCGCGACAGCAGCTCGCCGAGGCCGTGCGCGCCTGCCATCGACTGACCGTGGAGCCTTACTGGCCGCAAGGGCGGTCCGAACTGGTCGCGCTGACCACCCGTTGCGCGAACCTGATGTTGGAGGGCGGCATCGATCTGCTGCTGCGTTCGATCTGCGCACCGCTGGTCCGCTGGCGTCCACCGGTGCTCGAAGCTCCCTACCCGCGCCGAGTTGAGGCGCGCCTTCAGGGAAGGGGACTGATCATCACGCCCACGGTCTTCTCGAAACACCCGGTGAGCTTTCTGTGGGACCCACTCGATCCCTCCCAGCCTCCCCGACTGACCGTGCCGGCTCTGCGCCGGTCGCTGACCGGCAGCGAACCGGCAGAAGCCGACGGCTCCGCCGGGCGGGACCTGGAATCCTTGCTCGGCCGCACGCGAGCCGCCGCCCTGCGTGTCACGGCGGAGGGCTGCACGACGAGCGAACTGGCCCGCCGCCTCAACGTCACGGCTGCAGCGGCCAGTCAGCACGCGAGAGTGCTGCGGAACACGGACCTCATCACCACCAGCCGCCGAGGCGGGTCCGTACTGCATTTCATCACCCCGCTCGGGCTGGCCCTGCTGCGGGCCGGAGCTCTGAGGGAACAGTGAAACCCCGGGGGGTGCCGCCGCGCCGGATCGGTGGGCGCCGCGCCAGGCCTGTACGGCTCCACCGGGTAGTGGCCAGTTGCGCGAGGCGCCGTGCCGGACGTCTCGCCCCCCCTTTAAGCCGTGACTTAAGAGGTAGGCCACAGGCGGTCTACCCGCCCAGGATGTGAAGCCGCAACCGGCTCACCCCAACCTGGAGATCGCATGAGGACTCATCTCGCCGCCGCCCTCGGTTCCGCCGTGCTCATCGCGGGCACCTTGCTGGGCGCTCCCGCCGCGGGCGCACAAACCGCCGCCGGCGCACAGACCGCCGCCGGCCTGCCCACCCCCTTCCACGTCCCCGTCGGGAACACATGGACGAAGGGCACGGTCACCTGGTACAACCGATCGATCGAGGTGACGGGGACGCACAAGTCGGTGAGCTCGGCCGGTCAGGAATACTGCCGGCGCACTTGGGCGTACACCTACGACGCCCACGGAAACAAGATCGGCTCGGCTGGCTCCGCCTCTTCCCAAACGGCGTGCGGCAACACCAAGAGCTACCGCTTCAGCGTGCCGGCCGATGTCGTCGGAGGAGCCGCATTCGTACGCGTCTGCCTCGACGACGGCAATCTCAAAGACCTGCTCTGCACTCTTCCCCTTCGGCGGAGCTGACCACCGCCTCGCAGATGGCCGGCACCCGCGCCTGATGAGGCGTGCGCGGCCCGTAGGCCCCCTCCCCTCCGGCTCACGCTTGTGGCGGTCAGGACCTATGGCGGTTGCCTGGCTGGTGCCCTGCTTCCGGACCCGCGAGGGTCGGGAAGCGGGGCACCGGTGTGCGGTACCTACTGACGCGTGCCGTTCGGCTCGTGGCTCCGACCGGAGCCGAACTCGGCCCGGGCTCGACTCAGTGAGGAGAGATCCCCGGGTGCGACCGTCCACCAGGAGGAGCTCCGCGCGCGGGCCGCTCAAGCACTCCGAACCTGGCGTACGGCCCCACCCCGACGGTTGGCCGGGTCCCAGGCACCGCCCGGCGGGACCACCGCGCGCCCCGCGCTGCTCCCGGCCGTCCACCGCTGACCGGGGCCCCGTCCGCCTCCGCCAGGCCCTGATCCGCCCGCTTGCCGGCGCGGTACGCGGCGCCGTTCGCCCGGGCCTGCTGTGCCGCCGGGAACGAGGCACGAGTCCTGGACTGCTCGCGGACGCGGTCGTGGGCGGTCGACGTACGCGTCAGCTGACCCGAAGACCGACCGCCAGCGTCAGTTCAAGGACCCGGTGTGGGGATGCGAGATCCGGAAACAGCTCCCTCAGCTGCGACATCCGGTACCGGACCGTCTGGGGATGGACGAACAACGCCGCCGCCACCTCGTCCCGCCTGCCCTGGTGCAGCAGCCACGCTCGCAACGTCTCCTCCAGCCGTCGTGCCGTCGCGACGGGCAAGGTCCGCAACGGTGCGAGGGCTCGGGCACGCAGGTCTGCGAACGCGTCCACGTCGGCGGTCAGCACCAGCTCGGGCAGGTGGTCCTCGGTGTCGCGAATATCGGAGGAGAGAGCGCGCGCGCGTACGGCTCGTGCGTATGAGGCGGACGCACGAGTCCATGGCCGGGCCGGGCCGACCACGGCGGTGCGGTCGGTCAGCCGGCGCAAGAGATGTGATCGGTCGGCATCGGGGACGAGCAGCACACCGGTGGCGTCCGTCAGATCGTCGAGGACGAGGGTGCTCGGGTCGAGCGTGCGGTAGGCAGGCCGGGCCTGGGCGGCGGGCAGAAGGACCGCGGTCAGGGAAACCGGAGGCTGCCACCCGGCCCGTTGCACCGAGGCCAGCAGTACCTCCCGGCTCGCGCCGGCGAGGAGGTCGCGGGCCAGGTGTTCCAGGTGGCGCTCGTGGGCCCTGCCCCGGGCGGCCAGTTCGTCGGCGTGGCCCGCGGCGCTCGCGGCAGAGAGCTCGTCGATGTAGGCGAAGGTCAGCTCGGCGAACTTGGCGACCTCGGCGGCGGGCAGACCTGCGGGTACGGCACCCGCTGCCAGGCATCGCCAGGCCACGCGGGCGCCGACCCGGTAGGCGCTGAGCAGGGCGTCCATCGAACGGCCGTCGCGCACCTCGCCGCGGCCCAGCTCGTAGGCCGCGTCATCGCCGTCGCCGCCCGTGGCGTTCCCGCTCGCGAGGTCCAGGTAGTGCCCCAGGGCGGTACGGACGGCTCGGCGGATGGTGGCGCCCATGCGGCCCGAAAGGGCGTTGGCGTAGGGAGGGACCTCGTCGATGATCGCTTGGACGACCTCGTCGGCAGTGGTCTTCAGCGCGCCCCGAAGTGCGGTGACCGTCGTCTCGTCCAGGGCCAGTTCGCTGGCCCTCCGGATTGCATGGCTCACGGTTTTGTTCCCTGCGAACAATTCAGCCGATCAGATTTACGTCCTGCGGTCAGGACTTTACCCCTTGAGGCGCAGCAAGCTGGAGTCATGACGAGTGCAGCCCTCCGCAGCAGGGCGTGGAAACTACTGGAGATGGTCACGACGCCGCTGCTGCCGTCGGACTACCTCGACCTGGTCAGCCCGCTGCGTGCGGGCGCTGACCTGCGTGGGCGCATCGAGGCCGTGCACCCCGAGACGGGGGACGCCGCGACTGTCGTGATCAGGCCGGGACGGGGCTGGCGCGGCCACACGGCCGGTCAGTACGTGCGGATCGGGGTCGACGTCGACGGGGTGCGCCTGTGGCGTGCCTACTCCATCACCTCGCCGACCAACCGCCAGGACGGCCGCGTCACGATCACCGTGAAGGCGATCCCGGACGGCAAGGTCAGCAACCACCTGGTCCGCAGGGCTGAACCGGGCACGCTGGTCCAGCTCGACCAGCCGACCGGTGACTTCGTGCTGCCGCAGGCCAAGCCCGTCAAGGTGCTCTACCTGACGGCCGGAAGCGGCATCACGCCCGTGATGGGCATGCTGCGCGACATCGAGCTCGACGACGTCGTCATGGTCCACTGCGCGCCACAGCCGCAAGACGTGATCTTCCGCAACGAACTGCACGACCTGGTCGCGGACAAGAAGCTGCGGCTCACCGAGGTGCACACCGACACGGACGGCATGCTCGACATCGCCCGTCTCGACGAACTCGTGCCCGACTGGGCCGAGCGCGAGACGTGGGCTTGCGGGCCCGCGGGCTTGCTGGACGCCGCCGAAGAGCACTGGACCGAGCACGGCGTACCAGAGCGCCTGCACACCGAACGCTTCCGCCCCGGCATCGTCATCGCCTGCGACAGCGGCGGCGGCGGCGAGGTCACGTTCAGCGCCACCGGCAAGACCGTCGACGCGGACGGCGCCACGCCGCTGCTGGACATCGGCGAGGAGGCCGGCGTGCTCATGCCGTCCGGGTGCCGCATGGGTATCTGCTTCGGCTGCGTCACGCCGCTCAAGGCGGGCGCCGTCCGCGACCTGCGCACCGGCGAGATCACCGAGGCCGAGCCGGGCGTCCTCATCCAGACCTGTGTGTCCGCCGCGGCGGGCCCCTGCGACATCGAACGGTAGGAGCACCTTGACCGCCATCGACCCCACCGCCCACCTCACCGCGGAGCAGATCGAGGAGCTTGGCCGCGAGCTGGACGCGATCCGCGACGAGGTGATCGCCGGCCGCGGCGAGGGAGACGCCGCCTACATCCGTAAGGTCATCTCGGCGCAGCGCAAGCTCGAGCTGGTCAGCAGGGGCGTGCTGCTGTTCTCGATCTTCCCGCCCGCATGGCTGCTCGGTACCGCCGGTCTGGCCGTGGCCAAGATCATGGACAACATGGAGATCGGCCACAACGTCCTGCACGGCCAGTGGGACTGGATGCGAGACCCGAAGATCCACTCCACCACCTGGGAGTGGGATCACGTCTCGCCGTCCGAGCAGTGGAAGCACTCGCACAACGAGCTGCACCACACGTACACCAACGTGATCGGCAAGGACAACGACCTCGGCTACGGCATCATGCGCGTCGACGAGGACCAGAGGTGGCACCCGTTCCACCTCGGCCAGCCGCTGTGGAACTTCCTCAACGCCTGCTTCTTCGAGTACGGCATCGCAGCCTACGACCTGGAGCTCGCCAAGAACCTGCCCAAGCGCCGCCGCAAGAACCCGGAGTTCCGCGCGCGGGCCAAGGCGGTGGGTCGCAAGATCCGCAAGCAGGTGCTCAAGGACTACGTGATCCACCCGCTGCTGTCGGGCCCGTCGTTCCTCCCCACGCTCGCCGCCACCTTCACCGCGAACCTGGTCCGCAACATCTGGTCCCACTCGGTGATCATGTGCGGGCACTTCCCCGAGGGCGTACAGGTCTTCGAGCGCCGGTCGATCAAGGATGAAACGCGCGGCCAGTGGTACCTGCGCCAGATGATGGGCTCGGCGAACATCAGCGGCAGCAGGGCCATGCACTTCATGACCGGCAACCTGTCGCACCAGATCGAGCACCACCTGTTCCCGGACCTGCCGAGCAACCGGTACGCCGAGGTCGCGGTGAAGGTGCGCGCGCTGTTCGAGAAGTACGAGCTGGAGTACGTCACCGGGCCGCTCCCCAAGCAGGTGTTCTCCGCGTGGCGCAAGGTGTTCCGGCTCTCACTGCCGAACAAGAAGCCCAGGGTCAAAACGCCGGACCGCGAGCAGCAGCTCGTCGCGGCCTGATTCCCGGTATCGGTTCAGATCTTTCGGCCCGTACCGGCGGCACCGCCGGTACGGTCAGCCGCGGTGGAACAGGTCTGCGCCTGCCGACCGGTGCCTTCCTTTCGGCGCGGTTCCTTCGCCGCCGGGAACCTCCCGGCC
>NZ_JBSGZP010000321.1:0-8074 GCF_053611065.1 Streptomyces sp. NPDC054840 | reverse complement strand
GGTCAAGGGGGCGGCCGGAACTCGCCCGCTACGGGAGCGGCAGGCTCCACTGGCCGACGTCGTCGGCGAGACCGGTGTCGAGGGCGAACTGGACCGCGGCCGGGTCGGCGTCCTGAGGAAGTCGGAAGGTGATGAAGCCCTCCGCCGTGCCGCCGGGGTCGAGCGTGACGGTCCCGGGGAAGGCCGGCCCCGCGGTGGTGGGAACGTCGTCGCGGGCGAAGCGCTGGCCGGAAGTGTCCAGCAGATGCGCGGCCGGGGCGGGGGAGTCCCGGTAGACGGCGGGCGGCAGCCTTCCCCGCCAGAGCTCACGCTCGCACCACGGGTGCAGATCGGCTCGTCGTCCACGGTCGGAACGTACTCCTGGCCACCGGTGAGGAACTCTCACCCGGTCGAGCCAGAATTGATTGGATCTCCGGGCCCGTTCGTGTCATGGTTGGTCCCACCGAAGGGGTGTAGCTCAGCTGGTCAGAGCGCCGGTCTCCAAAACCGAAGGCCGCAGGTTCGAATCCTGCCGCCCCTGCATCTTTGAAGTGCTGCTATGCCGAGAACGCCCAGGTGGGAGCCGGTCTCCCGTCTGGGCGTTCTTTTTTGTCTGGACTCTGCTGGTGGTCTGCTGGACTCTGTTCGGAGTCTGCTGGGTGGATCGCGTCCCCCAAATATCTCCTACGGGGGTTGGCTCGAAGATCCAGGTCAGTGGCCATGTGGGACGGCCCCCCTGTCTTGCGAACAGGGGGGCCGCCGTGTGCCGGGTGACCGGCAATGGGCCCACCATCTTCGGGCGCCCGGCACGTTCTGGGTGACGCCGAGGGGGGCGCCAGGTGGGAAGTTGCGTGTCGCCGGCCGGTCGAACGAGCGACCTAGATCAGACAATGCTTCAATTCTGCTGCTGACAAGTTGATCTTGCTAGGTTGACCTGGGCTGGTGCCACCCGAACAAGATCAGTGGATTCGCGATGCCCAGAGAGCCGTGGGCGACCGCATCCGCGTAGCCCGGATTCACGAGAACCTCACCCAGGAGCGGCTGGCTGAGCGGGCCGGCGTCGACCGCTCCACGATCCAGCGCCTAGAAGGCGGCACGACGGACGCGAAGATCAGCCATCTGTTGCGCATCGCCTGCGTCCTCCGCGTCTCGGTGAAAAGCCTGCTGCCGCCGAACGCGTAGGGGAACGTTTCGGCCACGTACTGCGATTGCCCCAGTCTGCATGTCCCATGCACGTGGGGCTAGTGGGTTCTTAGATATATCCATCCGCCATCTGGCTTCGACCTGGGCAAACGCCACGAACGGTCAGGTTCTACCTATCGGTTGACTGATGTTCGATCGAACATACGGTCGAGAAAGTTTGTTAAAGCGGAGGTAAACCTACCGACCGGTTTCGATTGCATTCCATACCCGCCCCTCCCGTAGCCGCCGCATCGGAAGGGGCGGGGGTCACGTGCCCGCGCCGTGCTGGGGGCAGGCGCGGGGAAACCAGCGCAGCAGCTCGCCGGCCCGCCGGGTGCGGCGCTCGCCGAGGTCGACCGCGGTCGCGTTGTCGAGGCAGATCCCGCAATGGACGCACGCGGTACCGCGGACCTGCTGCTCGGACAGATCGCCGACCGGCGGAAGGGGTGGTGGCTGGTTCATGCCCGTACTCTGCCCGGCCGCGAGGGACGCTTCCACCCGCCTTTGCGGGACACCTGGGACACATCGCCGGTAGCGTCACCCGCATGCCCGCACACGCCCCCAGGGGATCCTCGTGAACGTCGCCCTCAGGGACGCCCTGAGACATGCCGGGGTGACCCGGGAGGACCTGGCCCGTAGGGTCGGCGTATCAGGGAAGACCGTCGACAGGTGGCTGGACTCAGAGCGAGTCCCGCACCCCAGGACGCGGGCAGCCGTTGCAGAAACGCTGGGAGTGAGACCGGAGATGCTGTGGTCAGAGGCCTTGGGCAAAGTCCTCAAGACTGGGCCGGACCGGGAAATCGTGGCGTCATATCCGTACCGGAACCTGTGCCCGCCGACGGTGTGGTCGCAGCTGATCGACGGGTCGAAGCGAGACATCATCTTCGCCGGGTACACGTCGTACTTTCTGTGGCAGGAGCAGCCGCGGGCTGCCGAGCGTCTACGGGCGAAGGCGGAGGCCGGCTGTCGGGTCCGGTTCCTCCTGGGCGATCCGGAGTCGGAGGTGACCCGGCGGCGCGAGCAGGTCGAGGATGTTCCGCTGTCGGTGTCCACCCGGATCCGGATCACGCTGGACCAGCTCCGGAAGCTCGGCCCGCTGCCAGGGCTGGAGGCCCGCTTCTCCGACGGGCACATCTCGCTGTCCGTCTTCGCCTTCGACGAGGAGGACGCGCTCGTCACGCCGCACATCGCGGACCTGCTGGGCCACGACTCGCCGATGCTGCGCCTCCGCCGGCTGCAGCCTGACGGTCTCTTCGACCGGTTCACGCATCACGCGGAGACGTTGTGGGCTGCTGGCCGACCGGTTCCGGATGTCGGTGGCGGCTCGTAGCATGGCGGCATGATCCGGTCCGCTGAGCTGGTGAACGAGGAAATCCGGGCGCTGCTGCAGGGCGCCAAGCCGCGGGCTGAGGACCGGGACCGCTACTACCGGCTGATCATTGAGTGGGCTGAGGCGGACCGTGCCGAGCAGGAGCTGGCGGCCTAGGATCCTTGCGTGGCTATCGAACTCTCCGACGAATTGATTGAGCTCCAGCGTGCGGCGAACCAGGCGCGGGAGCGGGCGCTGGCCGGCGTGTACAGCCGGGAGGCGTGGCGGCCGTGGCTTGAGGCCGCCGAAGCGCTGCAGGCTGCGGTCACCGAGCATGCGGAGGCGTCGGGGCAGGAGCGGCACAAGGTCGAGCAGGCCGCCAAGGATGCGACCCGGCAGCCGGCCGACGCCTGACAGACCTCCGCCCCGCCGGTCGCTGTCCCCGCGTGGGGTCCGGTGGGGCGGGATCGTGCAGCGAGGCAGCCCGCCTCAACCCTTGAATGGGATGACCTGATCGTAGGCACGGCCACCGACAATCGATTCAGGTGTGACCTCACCCCATATACAGCTTGACGCTGTACAGCGTGAGGCTGTAGCTTGTGGTCATCGACAGGGGAGGACCGATGACCACACTCACCACCACCGCAGCCGCCACCCAGGCCCGCGTCACCACCGCCACCATCCGCACCTGGTGCCGCCGCGGAGCCATCACCGCCATCAAGACCGCCGGCCGCTGGATCATCGACGCCTCCTCTCTCGCCCGCCGCATCACCATCGGCACCTGGAGGAACACCGTGGCCGCCACACCCACCCCGACCCCCGGCACCATGGCCGCCCGCGGCCGCGAATATGTCGCCGCCTGGCCGACAGGCATCACCCGGAAGCACAACCTCGGCTGCGAGCACATCGCCGAAGCCCTCACCCGAGCCGGCATCACCAGCCACGACGAGGCCCAGGCCCTCCGCCCCGCACTCCTGAAGAAGGAGTACATCAACCAGATCGCCGCCCTCACCCCGGCAACAGCAGCAGCCGTCATCGCCGAACTCCGCGCCATCAGCACCGAGATCGCGGAAGCCGCCAAGACGCACTGCCACTACTGCGGCCTGAAGCTCCCCGCCAACGGTGACTGCCCCTCCTGCGGAACCGGAGAGTACTGACCATGACCACCGTCCGAATCAAACTGCGCTGCGACGACGGGGACAACGAGGCGCCCTACGACGAGGTCGACCTCGACGCACTGTCGCCACGCGCCCGCACCCTCGCCGAAGCCGTCGCCGCAGCCCCCCTCCAGACGGCCGCCGACATCTGGATGGAGCACGAGCGCCCCCTCCGTGAGGTCATGCCGGACTGGCATCTGTGGCACAGCGAGGAGGAGGCCAGCCGGCCGGAGCGCCGGCCGTGGCGCGGCTGGGCCCGGTACCCGCTGGAGTCGAGCATGGACCCGGTGGCCTACCTGGAGCACGAGGCCCGGAAGATTCCGCCGGACTGGCACGTCCTCGGCTACGTGCCGGACACGCCCGTCCCGTCCCTGGCTGTCGGCGCCGAGGACCAGGGCATGACCCGGGACATGGTGCTCCGCTACCTGCGCGAGCACGGGCGGCCGATCGCGGTCTCGACCTGGTCGGCCTACGTGGCTCGCGGGCAGGCGCCGAAGCCGGCCCGGCACGTGAACCGCACGCCGCTGTGGGACCGGGCGGACATCGACACGTTCCTGGGCTGACAGCAGAGCCCCCGATCATGATGATGGTCGGGGGCTTCATGCTGTCCGGATGCCGCCTCGCCCGCCCTCGCGCACGCTGGTCGTATGGACCGTGCGCCGATCCTCGTGCACCGCATCACCCCGTCGGGCGGCCGGCGGGTCGTGATCCGTATCCACGGCGTCGACACCGTCCTCGGCATCGCCCACAGCGACCGGGACCTGATCGAATTCCTGCGGCGGATCGAGATACCCGACCCCGAGGACATGGTGCTCGGGGACTCGCCCGCCATAGCGTGGCAAGGCGGACAGGCGCACGTGTACCAGGAGCCGGACGAGACGTAGGCGCGCGGCGGCCCTCCCGTGGGGAGCCGGGAGGGCGACGGGCGCGGCCCCGCCCGCAAGCAGGCGGGGCCGGCAGCGGGGGCCTCCGCCTGGGAGCAGGGAGCCGGCCCGACAACCACAGCAATGGACTGGAACCAGCCACGCAACAGAGGTCGTGGCGAGAAACAGGCGCCACATGAAGAAGCCCCCACCCGAAGGTGGGGGCTCTCGACGATGGTGGCGGGCCGGGACTTCACGTCCCTCCCCGGCGCAGGGGTTCGCGCTGCCCGCCCCGCGCAGACGCCGATCAAGCGCCTGGCACGCCTGCCCGTATCAGGGGCTCAGGACCAGTGTGACACGAGGCGCCCACAGCGGGCAGGGATCAGGCGGGCCTGGCCGCCTCGCCCTTATCCAACTGGACGTGCACACGGACCTCATCGTCGTGCTCATCCGGCATGAGCCAGACGACTTCCGCGACCCGCGCTACCGTCGCGCCACCGACGATGAGGTCGTCAACGCGGGGAGGCGCCGTCAGTTCGAGCTCCCACGTGCCGTCGATGATGACCTTCATGGCGCCCCTTTCGGGTGCGGGTTATCGCGGATGATCCTGTTCGCCTGCCAGCAGAACCAGACGATCGCAGCGAAGATGGCGTACACGCTCAACGCTCCGACGATCAACGGACCAGACATGGCGTCTCCTTCGGGTGACTCCAGTGCGGCAGGGCGGTCAGGCGGCCTTGCGTGGCGCGAAGTCCAGTACGGCGTGCCACATGTCGTTCGGATCCATGACCGGCCTGTACTCGGCGATCTGGTACCTGGTCTCGCGCTCCTTGTTCGCAAGCAGCATGAAGTCCCCCACCTTCATGCGCGGCCCCCAGCCGGTGACGTGGATGCGCTGCCCGGCGTCGACCACCTTGGTGATCGCGTAGTCGTGACCCCAGCACCGCTTGCCGGGGCCGAAGTCGTGAGTGGTCGGTTCCTGCATGGCTTCCTCCTTGCTTCGATGGGCAGCGCATAACGTCTTGTTCGCTGCTACAGGCCGATGTCGTCGGATGCGGCGTCGACCCAGCGGTCGGCTTCCTGGATGTACCCCCAGAACACCGGCGAGTTGGCGGCGTGCCCGGACTGCGCGCGGATCTTCTCCTCACGCTTCCCCGCCTTGCGGGAGGTCGTGATGAACCCGGCACGCATCGAGTGGCCAGTGAGGCGGACGGCCACCCCGGCGCGTTCGGCGCTACGGGAGATGATCTCTTGGCAGCCGGACGCGGTCAGCCCGTCGGTGCCGAGGTGTCCGTGGACGCTGACGGGCCGGAAGGCGGGCCCGCTGGTGAGTCCGGCCGCCGCCTTCCAGGTGAGCCAGGCGCGGACGGGGCAGGTGTCCGGGTTCTTGCCGTAGGCGACGACGACGTCCCGGGGTGGGCGCTGCTTGACCGACGGCACGTGGACGTCGAGTCCTTCGCTGACGTGCTTGATGCCGTCGGCGCGGAGGGCGGAGACTTCGGCGGAGCGGCCGGCGATCCCGAAGGCCATGAGCCAGAGGGCGCGGTCTCGGAGGCCGGCGAGCCCGGCGGGGGCGGCAGCGTACATCTGGCGGAGCTGCTCGGGCGTGGCCGCAGGGGCCTTGCCTCGACCTCGGGCGATGCGGTCGGGGTCGAGCTTGAGGGGCTTCAGCGCTTGCCGGGCGGCGACCGTGGCCTGCTTGGGGACTTCGACGCCTAGCGACCGTGCGGTGACCGTGACTCCGGTGATGCGGCGGTCGATGCTGGCCGGGGCGGCGAGCTTGATGGTGTCGAGCCAGACGACGAACCCGACGAGCATGCCCTTGGTGACGTGCGTCGAGGCGACGCGGTGCCCGGTGCGTTCGCCGAGCCAGTCGTTGAACTCCTCCCACAGGTTCCAGTCGTTGGCGTAGCCGCGCTTGGTGTTGTGGGGGCGGATGGCGTCGAGGTGTTCCTCGGCGGCTTGTTCCATGGCGGCGAGGACGGCGAGGGTCGCCGGGTCGTAGGCGGCCGGGGCCGCGCTCGGCTGGTAGGGGATCAGGCTGCTTGCGTCGGTCACGCCTCGTCCACCACCAATCCGTAGTCGGCCGCCAGTCGCTGGATCGTCAGACAGGGGAAGCGGTCGCCGCTCCAGAGGCACCGGGGGGTCTCCTCGCCCTCGCGGTACGGGACCCAGTTGTGGTTCACCAGCAGATCAAGGTCCCGGAACATCAAGGGGCGGGGCACTCCGCTCTCCCGGATGGCGTCTTCGAGGCGGTCCACCAAGTTCGTCATGCCGCCTCCGGGTGGTTCGCGAGGAACTCGTGCCGGTAGCCGCCCAGCTCTGCGATGCGAAGCTGGTCCTGCTGCCAGCAGGACGGGCCGTCTTCTCCGTCGAGGGTGTCGTTCCAGGCGGGGAGGTAGTCCGGGTGGTGCCGCCACATGCGGGTGAAGTACCGCATGGTGGAGCAGGGGAAGCCGCAGGCGGGATCGCAGGTGAAGCAGCGCGCCCAAGACTTGCCGTCGGAGTCGACGTAAGGGGAGTGCTGCACGACGGCGAGGCGGAGCGAGATGACGCGGTCGACGGCCATGTCCCGCTCGGTGCCTGCCGGGAGAGTTTCGGCGGCGGTGAGGTCTTCGCGGAGCCGGGCGTGCACGAAGTCCTCGGCGCGGAACTCCCACAGCCAGTTCGGGTCATCGGGCCGTGTCACTGGCTGCCTCCTCGCGCATCGCGGTCCGACGCCTGTCCGCGTCGATCTCTTCGGCGCGCTGACGCGCCACTTCCTTCATCTGATTGCGGATGGCGCCCGTGGCGACGGCCAGAGCTGCATCGGCGAGGCAGTCGACGCATCGAAGGTCTGCGGCGTCGTGGTGGGTGCGGGCCTGGTAGCTCTCCATCGCGAAAAACCAGAGTCGGTCGGCGTTGAAGTGCACGACCCCGATTACGGGGCCACGGTTGCACTGGCAGTAGTCGAGCTGCTCCGGCATCACAGTCTGATGATCGGTGGAGTCGGCTCCGAGTGACCGAGCGCGGCGTCGCGCAGACAGCTCATCACGAGAGTCTTTGGGCATGCTCAATTGTACCAATTTTGGGCGCCGATATGGCATCTTATCGAGGTCGCTGCCACCCAACTCGGGCCTCGGTTACTGGTGATTACCGCGACCGGGATGCAGCACCCCTTGACTGTCCAGCGCTGGACATGCACACTAGTGGACACAGGCGGGGGTCCACCGCTCGATCAGCCCTAGGAGGAATCGTGATCAACGGTCGCATCTACGGATACCTCGACGACGACGGCGCGCAGAAGATCGGCGGCACCATCACGGCCATAGGCGGTCGGCGCGACGACATCAAAGCCATCCGGTGGGACGACGGAGTCGAGTCCCATGTCGGAGAGCACGACCGCGGCACCACCTGGGACTACGAGGACGAGGACTGACATCCAGATGAGCGACGAGCTCACCCGGCGCGCCGAAGAACTGCGGGACCAGCGCGCCTCCGTGACGACGCAACTGAAGGAAGTCGCTGCCGACCTGTGGAACGGGGGTCGGAGGAACATCCGCGAGATCGGCCGCCTGACGGGGCTTTCCCGCACGACCCTGTAC
>NZ_JBSGZP010000320.1:0-8081 GCF_053611065.1 Streptomyces sp. NPDC054840 | reverse complement strand
GTCCCCCCGTTCGCGGGGCCGGGCGACGGCCAGTCACCCCGAAACGGAAGCCGAGGGGGTACGCATGGGTGGCGATTTCGGTGGCGCACGGGACCGCGACCGGCAGCCCGGGCCCACCCACGGCGACCGCCCCGGATCCGGAGCTCACCGCGGGCGGGCAGCGAGCCGATCCGTCCGCACCCCCACCGCCCGCCACGGCGGACTCGTCGCGCTCGCCGCCTGCGTCGGCATCTGGCTCGTGACCAGCGGTTCGCGTGAACCCGTCGGACCGCCGCTGCCCTCCTCCGCCGAGTCACTGACCGCCGCCGGCGTGGTGGGCCCCGGGATCGCCCCGCTCCCCGGTTCCCCGCCGACCCGGATCCGGATCCCCTCCATCCGGGTCGACGCCCCGCTGACCGGCCTCGGCCTCGATCGGCGCGGCAGCCTCGAAGTGCCGCCGCCGGACCGGCGCGACCTGGCCGGCTGGTACCGCGACGGCACCACACCGGGCGCCACCGGCACCGCCGTCGTCGCCGGGCACGTGGACGACGCCGCCGGGCCGGGGGTCTTCTACCACCTGGGCGCGCTGCGCCGCGGGGCCTCCATCGAGATCCCGCGCGCCGACGGCCGTACGGCGGTGTTCACGGTCCACGCGGTCGAGGTCTACGACGCCAAGACCTTCCCCGACACCCGCGTGTACGGGCCTTCTGCGCGCGCCGAGCTACGGGTGATCACCTGCGGCGGCGGCTTCTCGCCCCGCACGGGCTACCGCGGCAACGTGGTGGTCTTCGCCCACCTCACGGGGACGTATTAGGCCGTCCCTTCCGGATCTTGCCGGGCCCGGCCCGCGTGACAAGATCCGGAGGAGACGGCCTACGTGTATTGCCCTGGAGCGCGTTCCGGCGGGTCAGCCCCACTGTTCGAGGCCGAGCTTGAGCACCAGCGCGCCCACCACCGTCAGCAGCACGGCCCGGACGAAGCCGCTGCCCTTCTTGAGCGCCATACCGGCTCCGATCATGCCGCCGGCCAGGTTGAACACCGCCATCAGCGCGGCCGGCTGCCACAGCACCATGCCCTGGTAGGCGAACATCGCGAGCGCTCCGCCGTTGGTGCAGCAGTTCACGATTTTGGCGGTGGCGGATGCGGTGACCAGGTCGAGGTGGAGCAGCGCCGTGAGCGCGAGCACCAGGAAGGTGCCGGTGCCGGGCCCGATGAGGCCGTCGTAGAAGCCGATGCCCAGGCCCGCGAGCCCGATGGTGAGCAGTACCCGCTGCCGGCTGACGGGCGCGGTCGAGGGGGCGGTACCGAAGCCCGGCTTGAAGATCACGACACCCGCGACGATCACGAGTACCAGCATGATCAGCGGACGGAGGGCGTCCTTGCTGATGCCGCCGGCGAGGACCGCACCGCCCATCGAGCCTGCGAGCGCGGTCAGACCGATGCGGACGGCGAGCTTCACGTTCACCGGGGCCTTGCGGGCGAACGTCACTGCCGCCCCGGCGGTGCCGACGATGGCCACGGCTTTGTTGGTGCCGAGGACGGTGGCCGGGTGGGCGTTCGGCAGCCCGAGCAGGAGCGCGGGCAGGAGCAGCAGGCCGCCGCCGCCCACCACCGCGTCGATCCAGCCGGCCGCGGCCGCGGCCACGCACAGGACGATGATCATGGTCGTTGACATGTCAGCCACGGCTCGACCCTACGGAGCGGTTGCCGCGCCGCCCCGAGCAGGGTCACCACCCCCGCACCACCCGGCATCCCACCCCTCACCCGCACCGCCGCATCCCGCATACGGAGTACGCCAAGGGCGCGGATGACGGCCCTGACGAGCCTTGAGGCCCTTGAGGAGGGCCTCACCGGCTCTGGACCCGGGCGCTGAGGTCGGCGTTCCGTCCGGGTAACAGAGGCGATGCCGTGGGGAAACAGCGGCGGCGCACGCTCGTGGCATGACCTCGGACAAGCGTGTGGTGGTGATCGGCGGCGGCCTCGCGGGCCTGCGGCTCGCGCAGCGGCTCGGCCCGGCCGCTGCGGTGACCGTCCTCGGCGAGGAGACCCACGTCCCGTACAACCGGGTCCTGCTCGCCGAGGTCCTCGCTGGCCGGTACGCACCGGAGGTGACGGCCCTCCCGGCACCCGGCCCGGCGCTGCGGCGGGGGGTCCGGGCGGTGCGCGTGGACCGCGAGGAGCGGGCCGTGCACTGCGACGACGGCACGGTGGCCCGGTACGACACGCTGGTCCTGGCCACCGGTTCGAACGCGGTGCTCCCGCCGCTGCGCGGGCTGTTCGAACCGGAAGGGCGGGACCTCCCGGACGGGGTGCACGCCTTCCGCACGATGGACGACTGCCTGGCGCTCTCGGCGGCCGTGCGGCCCGGGGCACGCGTGGTGGTGATCGGCGGGGGCCTGCTGGGCGTCTCGGCGACCCGTGCGCTCGCCGCGCGGGGCGCGCAGGTGGTCCTGGCACAGCAGGGCGAGCGACCTGGTCCTGATGGAACGCCAGCTGGACGCGGACGCCTCCGCGCTGCTGGCGACGCACCTGACCGAGCTCGGCGTGGAGATCCACACGGAATGCCGGGTCCGCGGCCTCGTCACGGCCGGCTCGGCCCCGCCGGCGTTCGAGGCGCGCGGGTCCGGGGGCGGAGCCCCCGGCAACGGCGCCGCACCCGGGCAGCGGCGGGTCACCGGGGTCGAGCTCGCCGACGGCTACCGCCTCGACGCCGACCTCGTCGTCCTCGCCTGCGGCGTGCGCCCCCGCATCGGCCTCGCCCGGGCCGCCGGACTGGAAGTCCGCACCGGCATCGTGGTCGACGACCACCTCCGCACCAGCGACCCCCGCATCCACGCCATCGGCGACTGCGCCGAGCACGCCGGCCGGGTGTACGGCCTCGCGGGCGCCGCCCTGGAGCAGGCCGAGAGCCTGGCCGCGCTCCTCACCGGCGAGCCCACGCGCTACGCCGGCACCCGCGCCCTCACCCGCCTCACCCTCACCACCGACGGGGACCGCTCCCTCGATCTCGCCGCCTTCGGCGAGACCACCCCCCTCCCCGGCGACGACGTGGTCCGCCTCGCCGACGCCACCCGCCGCACCTACCGCAAGGTCGTCCTGCGGGGCGACCGCCTCGTCGGCGGCGTACTGCTCGGCGAGCTCTCCACCGTGGGGGCCCTCGCCCGCACCTGGGAGGGCGAGGAATCCCCGGACGACCTGTTCCACCTGCTCACCGACGACGGAGGCCACTGAGATGACCGAGCCCCTGCCCACGATCGTGCTCATCGGGCACGGCATGGTCGGCCAGCGCTACCTCGAAGCACTCGCGGAGCGCGGGGTCACCGCCACGCACCGGATCACCGTGCTCTGCGAGGAGCCCCGGCCCGCTTACGACCGCGTGCACCTGACCTCGTACTTCTCCGGCAGCACCGCCGAGGACCTGTCCATGACGCCCGCCGGGTTCATGGAGCAGCACGGCATCGACCTGCACCTCGGCGACCCCGCCGAGCACATCGACCGGGCCGCCCGTACCGTGACCTCCCGGTCCGGGCAGGTGTTCCCGTACGACGTCCTCGTGCTGGCCACCGGCAGCTATCCCTTCGTGCCGCCGGTCCCGGGCAAGGACGCCCCCGGCTGCTTCGTCTACCGCACGATCGAGGACCTGCTCGCGATCGAGGAGTACGCGAAGACCAGGAGCTCGGGCGCGGTCGTCGGCGGCGGTCTCCTCGGGCTGGAGGCCGCCGGCGCCCTCCAGGGCCTGGGCCTGGCCACCCGTGTCGTCGAGTTCGCCCCGCGCCTGATGCCCGTACAGGTCGACGAGGGCGGCGGCGCGGCCCTGTTGCGCACCATCCAGTCCATGGGACTGACGGTCCACACCGGCGTCGGCACCCAGGAGGTGGTGACCGGCGAGGACGGCCACGTCAGCGGCATGCGGCTCTCCGACGGCTCGGTCGTCGACACCGACCTCGTCGTCTTCTCCGCCGGCGTCCGCCCCCGCGACCAGCTGGCCCGCGACGCCGGACTGAATGTCGGCGAGCGCGGCGGCATCGCGGTCGACGCCCGCTGCCGCACCTCCGACGCGCACGTCTACGCCATCGGCGAGTGCGCCCTCGCCGTCGACGGCCGCGTCTACGGGCTGGTGGCCCCCGGCTACGAGATGGCCGAGACGGCCGCCGACGACCTGCTGGGCCGTGAGAAGGAGTTCACGGGAGCCGACCTCTCCACCAAGCTCAAGCTCCTCGGCGTGGACGTGGCCTCCTTCGGCGACGCCCACGGCACCACCGCGGACAGCCTCGACGTCGTCTGGTCCGACTCCCGCTCCGGGGTCTACAAGAAGCTGGTCGTCTCCCCCGAGGGCGTCCTCCTCGGCGGGGTGCTGGTCGGCGACGCGGACTCCTACGGCCTGCTGCGCCCGCTCACCGGAAGCGTCCCGCCCGTGTCCCCCGAGCAGCTGGTGCTGCCCGCCGGGGTCGGCGCCCCGGTCGCGCTCGGACCGTCCGCCCTCCCCGACCACGCGGTGATCTGCTCCTGCCACAACGTCACCAAGAAGGCCATCGCCGCCTGCGCCACCCTCGCCGAGGTCAAGAAGTGCACCAAGGCGGGCACCGGCTGCGGCAGCTGCGTCAAGGTGATCGGACAGTTGCTGCCCGCCGCCACCGACAAGGGACTGTGCGGCTGCTTCCCCTTCACCCGGGCCGAGCTCTACGAGATCGTCCGTACCCGCCGGCTGACCTCGTACGAGGCGATCCTCGACGGGCACGGCCGCCCGGAGGCCCGCGGCGGCGACGGCTGCGAGGTCTGCAAGCCCACCGTCGGCTCGATCATCGCCTCGCTCGCCCCGACCCTCGGCGCGAGCGGCTACGTCCTGGAC
Organism: Streptomyces sp. NPDC054840; assembly: GCF_053611065.1. Classification (NCBI taxonomy): domain Bacteria; kingdom Bacillati; phylum Actinomycetota; class Actinomycetes; order Kitasatosporales; family Streptomycetaceae; genus Streptomyces; species Streptomyces sp. NPDC054840. The sequence goes on along the minus strand of NZ_JBSGZP010000320.1, from coordinate 3,253 downwards.
GGGGAGCAGGCCGCTCTCCAGGACACCAACGACCACTTCCTCGCGAACATGCAGCGCAACGGCTCCTACTCGGTCGTTCCGCGCATCCCCGGCGGTGAGATCACCCCCGACAAGCTCATCGTGATCGGCGAGGTGGCCCGGGACTTCGGCCTCTACACGAAGATCACCGGCGGGCAGCGGATCGACCTCTTCGGGGCGAGCGTGGACCAGCTCCCGCGGATCTGGGCGCGGCTCGTCGACGCCGGGTTCGAGTCCGGGCACGCGTACGGGAAGGCCCTGCGCACGGTGAAGTCCTGCGTGGGGCAGACCTGGTGCCGCTACGGGGTGCAGGACAGCGTCCGGATGGCCATCGACCTGGAGCTGCGCTACCGAGGGCTGCGCTCCCCGCACAAGCTGAAGTCGGCGGTCTCGGGCTGCGCCCGCGAGTGCGCGGAGGCGCAGAGCAAGGACTTCGGCGTCATCGCGACGGCGAGTGGCTGGAACCTGTACGTGGGCGGCAACGGCGGGGCCACCCCGCGCCACGCCGACCTGCTGGCCCAGGACCTGTCGGACGCGGAACTGGTCCGCCTGATCGACCGGTTCCTGATGTTCTACATCCGCACCGCCGACCGGCTGGAGCGGACCTCCACCTGGCTGGAGCGGCTGGAGGGGGGTCTGCCCCACCTGCGGGACGTGGTCGTGCACGACTCGCTCGGGCTGTGCGCGGAGCTGGAGGCCCTGATGGCCGACCACGTGGCGCACTACCGGGACGAATGGGCCGAGACGCTTCAGGACCCGGAGCGGCTGCGCCGGTTCGTGTCCTTCGTCAACGCGCCCGGTGCCCCCGACCCGACCGTGAAGTTCGTCCCCGAGCGTGACCAGGTCAAGCCCGACCTGGCCGTCCTGACCATAGGAGGAGCCGTCCGATGACCGTGGAACTGCAGGTTGCGCAGGGCTGGCTGACGGTGTGCGAACTGTCCTCGCTGATCCCCGGGCGCGGGGTGGCGGCGCTGCTGCCCGACGGGAGCCAGGCCGCGGTGTTCGTCGACCGCGCGGGGCGCCCGTACGCCATCGGCAACCAGGACCCCTTCACCGGGGCGCAGGTGCTCTCGCGCGGGCTGGTGGGGACGGCCGGGGGCCGGCCCTTCGTGGCCTCCCCGCTGCTGAAGCAGCGCTTCGACCTGGAGTCGGGGCGCTGCCTGGACGACGAGGAGACGGCGGTCCGGACCTACCCGGTGCGGACCGCCGTGACCTCGTGACCGCCTGACCGCCTGACCGCCTGACCGCCTGACCGCCTGACCGCTTGACCGCAGGGTGGTCGTCAGCTCTGGACCATCGACGGGTCCATCCACATGATCTCCCAGGTGTGGCCGTCGAGGTCGTCGAAGGCGCGGCCGTACATGACGCCGTGGTCCTGGGCGGGGCGGGGTTCGGTGGCGCCGGCCGCCAGGGCCCCGTCCACCAGCTCGTCGACCGCGGTGCGGCTCTCGGCGCTCAGGCAGAGCAGCACCTCGGACGTCTTCGTCGCGTCCGCGATCTCCTTGTGGGTGAAGTCCTTGTAGCGGGCCTCGGTCAGGAGCATCGCGACGATGGTGTCGCTGATGACCATCGAGGCGCAGTTCTCGTCGGTGAACTGGGCGTTGAAGGAGTAACCCAGCTTGCTCCAGAAGGTCTTGCTGGCCTCCAGGTCCTTGACCGGCAGGTTGACGAAGATCATGGTGGCGGACATCGAGGTCTCTCTTCTCTCGTGTGCGGTGTTTGCATGCGTGCTGCGTGCTGCGTGCTGCGTGCTGCTCGGTGCTGTCGAGAGGTAGACCGCGGGTCCCCGGGAAACTCATCGCTGCCCGCGAAGTTTTTTCGCTTTTTCTTTCCGGAGCACGAAACCGCAGGTCAGGCAAGTGTCCGTCGAGCGGTCGCTCATGCGTCATGGGAAGTTGGGGCCACGGCAACTGGCGCCTCCTAGGTTCCTCGACGCGTGCGCCCCCGCGTCCGACCGGCCGCGGGGCCTTCCTCCCACAGGAGTGACCGTGGAACGTCGTACCTTCCTGCGCGGTGCGGTGATCGGTTCGTCGGCCGCCGCCTTCGGCGGCACGTTGATGCACGGGGCCGCCTACGCCGCCCCCGCCCAGCCCGGAGCCGGACCCTACGGGGCGCTCGGCGCGGCCGACGCCAACGGCATCATGCTGCCCAGCGGCTTCACCAGCCGGATCATCGCCCGCTCGGGCCAGACCGTCAGCGGTACCTCGTACACCTGGCACAGCGCCCCTGACGGCGGTGCCTGCTTCGTCGACGGCTCGGGCTGGATCTACGTGTCCAACTCGGAGATCAACCCCTCCGGCGGCGCGAGCGCGGTGAAGTTCAACTCCTCCGGCACCGTCACCGGCGCACACCGGATCCTGTCCAACACCCGGCAGAACTGCGCGGGCGGCAAGACCCCCTGGAACACCTGGCTGTCCTGCGAGGAGGTCGACCGCGGCTTCGTGTACGAGACCGACCCCTACGGGGTGAACGCGGCCGTGCAGCGCCCCGCGATGGGCCGGTTCAAACACGAGGCGGCCGCCGCCGACCCGGTGCGCCAGGTGATCTACCTGACCGAGGACGAGACCAGCGGCTGCTTCTACCGCTTCATCCCGGCCACCTGGGGCAACCTCTCCTCCGGCACCCTCCAGGTCCTCAAGGCCGGCACCGCCACCTCCGGCTCCTTCACCTGGCAGAACGTGCCGGACCCCGACGGATCGCCGACCGCGACCCGCAGCCAGGTCTCGGGCTCGAAGAAGTTCAACGGCGGCGAGGGCTGCCACTACGCCAACGACACCGTCTGGTTCACCACGAAGGGCGACAACCGGGTCTGGCAGCTGAACCTCACGAACAGCACGTACGAGCTGGCCTACGACGACTCGCTCGTGCCCGGCGGCGCGGCCCCGCTGACCGGCGTCGACAACGTCACCGGATCCTCGTACGGCGACCTGTACGTCGCCGAGGACGGCGGCAACATGGAGATCTGCCTGATCACCCCGGACGACGTGGTGGCGCCCTTCCTGCGGATCACCGGCCAGTCCTCCTCCGAGATCACCGGCCCGGCCTTCTCCCCCGCCGGCAACCGGCTCTACTTCTCCAGCCAGCGCGGTACGAGCGGCAGCTCGTCCGGCGGCATCACCTACGAGGTGACGGGCCCCTTCCGCCTCTAGCCTCACCGGCGCCCGAGGCGCGGGGCCCGGGGCAGCGCCCCGCAGACTTCCAGCCTCACCGGCGTTCGAGGCGCGGGGCCCAGGGG
>NZ_JBSGZP010000319.1:0-8092 GCF_053611065.1 Streptomyces sp. NPDC054840 | reverse complement strand
CCCGGGTGGAGACCGATCTCGGGTGTGTGGAGGCGATCGGCGGCCGCCCGGCGGAGGCGGCGGAGAGGTTCCGGCGGGCGAGGGCCGCCTTCGGCGAGGTCGGCGCGCAGCCCTGGCGGGCGCAGGCGGACCGGCTGCTGGCGGCGGTCCAGGGCGCGTCGGGCACGGCGGGCGAGCCGGGCGGTGGGGGCGCCGGTGCCCTGCCGCATCGTTCCTTCACCGCGGCGGAACTGACCCTGTTGCTGACGCATCCGGAGGGCTAGGCCGTCTCTTCCGGATCTTGGCGGGTGAGCCCGGGTCGTCCGGTGCGGTGCCTCGCAAGGCGGAGGGGCTCCCCGTGTACCGGACGTACTCGGGTGTCCCGACAACGCGGCGAGGGGCCGTGCCGGGCGGGCCGGGCCCGGCAAGATCCGGAAGAGACGGCCTCGGGGCTGTCCCGTCGTCCCCGGTGGAGCGGCGCACGGCGTCAGACGCGGGGCACGGCCGGCGGCGCGTCGTAGGGCGGGGCGGGCAGGAGCGGGGGCGGGTCAGCCCCAGGGCATGTCGCCGTGCGTGCCGGCGGAACCGTGACGCGGGGGGTCCAGCGGCTTGACGACGCCCCACGGCATGTCGCCGTCCGCCTGGGTGGTGGTGTGCGAGTCCGCCAGGACGGCCGACGCTCCCCCCGTGCCGACGAACAAGCCCGCAAGAACGACCAGGCAGGCCGCCGCCGTCGTGTTCGCCGTCTTCGCCGTCCGCGTGCTGCGCATCTGGGAATCCCCTCTCGGTGGAGCATCACTGCCGCTCGCTGCGGCACGAATGGAACAGTAGGGACGCCTCCTTTTTCTTCTGTGTTCCATCGATTTCGTGACCCGGGCCGCCCTCGAAATCGACACGATATCGAGGAGACAACGCACTCCACTAGCTTCGTTCAGAGATTCTTCTCCATGAATCACGGATGGGGCGGTACATGGAATTCCGAGTGCTCGGGCCAGTCGAGGTACGGCGGGACGGCCGCCGGGTCGCGTTCTCCGGGGCGAAGCTGCACACCGTGCTCGCGGCGCTCCTTGTGGCCCGTGAAGAGGTGATCTCCGACGAACGGCTGTGCCGGCTGCTGTGGGGCTGGGCTCCACCGGCCACCGTCAGCGCACAGCTCTACACCTATGTTTCCCGTTTGCGCAAGATTCTCGGCGACGATGTTCTGATCGATCGTCGGCCGCCCGGATATGCCATGAGCATCGGTAATGCGACGCTTGACCTGAGCGAATTCGAGAAGCTTGCGTTCAGCGGCCGCGAGGCACTGATCGCCGAGGACTTCGAAAAGGCCGGTGAGCTGCTGCGCGGCGCCTTGGCGCGGTGGAACGGGCTGCCCTTCGCCAACGCCACGGAATACCTGGCCGACGCCGAGGCGCCGCGGCTCACCGAGGCCCGGGCGGTCACGCTGGAGCACCGCATCGCGGCCGATCTCGCGCTGGGCCGGCACGAGCAGATCACCGGTGAGCTCACCGGCCTGGTCGCCGAGTTCCCGCTGCGCGAGCGCATCCGGTGCCAGCTGATGACCGCCCTGTGCCGGTCAGGGCGGCAGGCGGACGCCATCCACCTCTACCACCACGGCCGCGCGGTGCTCGCCGACGAGCTGGGGGTGAACCCCGGCGAGGAGCTCCAGGCCACCTACCGGGCGCTGCTGGAGGGCACGCTGGACCGGCAGCCGCGCAGCGCCGCCCCCGCCGTACTGGCCGACCCCCGGCGGGACGCGGCCGGCCGCCCGGACGGCGCCCCGGCCATGCTCCCGCCCGACACCGTCGACTTCACCGGCCGCGAGCCCGAACTGGAGCTGCTGTGCCGTGCGCTGGCTCCCGAAGCGCAGGGCACCGGGCGGCCCCGCCGGGTCCTGGTCACCGGAATGGCCGGGCTCGGCAAGACCGCCCTCGCCGTCCACGCGGCGCACCGCTGCCGACCCCACTTCCCCGACGGGCAGTTGTACGCGGACCTGCGCGCGCCCGACGGCACTCCCCGGCATCCCGCCCGGGTGCTGCGCGGGCTGCTGCGCGCGCTGGGCCCGATGGACGACGTACCGGCCGGCGAGGACCAGGACCAGCTGGTCCGTCTCTACCGGGAGCGGACTCGGGGCAAGCAGCTGCTGATCGTGCTGGACAACGCGTCCGGGGCCGCCCAGTTGGGTCCGCTGCTGCCGAACACCCCGGAGCCCGCGGTCCTGGTCACGGGGCGGACGGCTCTGCCCACCGTGGCCGGGGCGCACACCGTGGCCCTGGCTCCGCTGGCACCGCGGGACTCGCTGGAGCTGCTCTCGGCCGCGGCCGGTCCCGCCCGGGTGGCCTCGGCACCCGGTGCGGCGTCCTCGATCGTCGAGCACTGCGCCGGTCTGCCGCTGGCCCTGCGGATCGTCGGGACCCGGATCGCCGCCCGCCCGCACTCCACCCCGGACCGGCTGGCCCGCCGGCTGGCGGATCCCGTGACCCGGCTGCGGGAGCTGCACTCGGGTGACCTGGACGTGCACAGCTCGCTGCTGCCGTCCTGGCGGGCGCTGGACCCGGAGGTGCGCTCCGTGTTCCCGGCGCTGGCCGCGCTGGGCCCCCAGCCGTTCCCGGCCGCGGACGCGGCCATGTCACTGAATCTGCCGGAGTCCGAGGCCGAGCGGCTGTTGGAGGCGTTGGCCGACGCGGCCCTGCTGGAGGTCAGCGGCGCGGACGAGTGGGGCCAGCCCTGCTACCTGTTCCACCCGCTCGTACGGCTCTTCGCGCTCTCCCTCGGCGAGGGGGCCGCGCCCGACCGTGGGGCCGCCGCCCCGACGGAACATAACCGGCGGCTAACTCACCGCCCCTAGCCTCGCCCCGCCCCCCAGCAGGGCGCTCCGGCCCGTAACCATCCCGGGCAAGCACCAGCCGACGGCCCGTAACACCGAATGGAGTTGGACCATGACCGAGCTCCTGCCCGCTCGCGCGGACAGTGCCGTGTCCTTCCCGATGACCGAGACGCAGCAGGCACTGATGATCGGGCGAGGTGAAGCAGTCGAGCTGGGCGGTATCGGCTGCTACGGATACTTCGAGTGGGAGCGTGCGGACCTCGATCCCGAGCGTTTCGCCGCCGCCTGGCGCAAGGTGGTCGCCCGTCACGACATGCTCCGCGCGATCGGCCGCACGGACGGCACGCAGTGGGTGCCGGCCGACCCCCTGCCCTTCGACATACCGGTCGTGGACCTGAGCGCGCTGTCCGCCGACGCCTCACGGGAGCGGCTCGCCGCGCTGCGGGACGAGATGAGCCATGTGGTCTTCCCGGTGGGCAGCTGGCCGCTGTTCGACCTGCGGATCATCCGGCTGGGCGGCCCCGGGAACCTGAGCCGCGTCCACCTCGGGATCGACCTGCAGGTGCTGGACGCCTCCAGTGCCTTCCAGGTGCTCTTCCCCGAGCTCGTCGACCTGTACGAGCACCCGGACGCCGAACTCCCGAAGCCCGGCATCAGCTTCGCCGAGTACGCCCGCTGGCGCGCCGACGCCCTGCCGCACACCGAGGCCTTCCGCGCCGCCCGCGACTACTGGGTGGAGCGCGTCCCCACCCTGCCGCCGGCCCCCTCGCTGCCCACGGGCGGCTCCGCCGGCACCGGGCGCGAGGTGCGTTTCGACCGGCGCGAGCACCGGCTGTCCCCCACCGAATGGCAGCGCTTCTCGGCACGGGCGCACGAGGCGGGGCTGACGCCGTCGGTCCTGCTCACCGCCGCCTTCGCCGAGGTGGTCCGGTGCTGGGCGGAGGAGTCGGACTTCACCATCAACTACCCGATCTTCCAGCGCCCGGCGGTGCACCCGGACATCACCGGCGTCCTCGGTGACTTCACCAACGCCGTGATGCTCGCCGCCGACGGTTCGGGCGCTACCTTCCTGGACCGCGCCCACGCCCTGCGCGACCAGCTCGCCCGAGACGCGGAGCACGGCGCCTTCAACGGCGTCCGGGTGCTGCGCGAGCTGACCCGGCTGCACGGGGTGGGCGCCCAGGCCGGCATGCCGGTCGTCGTGACCAGCCTGCTCGACTACCCGGTGCGCAGGCCGGTGACGGACCTGGGCCGGGAGGTGTACTCGATCTCGCAGACCCCGCAGGTCTCGCTCGACGTACAGCTGCGCGAACTGGCCGGCGAGCTGCGCGTCATCTGGGACTTCGTCGACGGGGCGTTCGCGCCCGGCTTCATCGACGCCGCCTTCGGCGTGTACGTGGACCTGCTGGGGCGGCTCACGCGGGACCCGGAGTCGCTGCACACCGCGCGCTTCGACCTGGTCCCTGCGGTCGAGCGGACGCTGCGCCGCCAGGTCAACGACACCGCCGGGCAGATCCCGTACACCACCTTGCACGAGCTGTTCGCCCGGCAGGCCGAGCGCACGCCCGACGCCAAGGCCGTGGTGGACGCCACCGGGCGGCGCCTGAGCTACGCCGAACTTGCCTCGTACGCCTGGCGGATCGGGCACACGCTGCGGGAGCACGGGGCTGCTCCGGGCGAGCTGGTCGCCGTCGTGATGGAGAAGGGCTGGGAGCAGTACGCCGCGGTGTACGGGATCCTCGCCTCCGGCGCCGCCTACCTGCCGCTGGACCCGTCCGTGCCGGCGGAGCGGCTGCGCCGCCTGCTCACGGAGGCCAAGGTCGACCGGATCCTCACCCAGTCCTGGCTGGACTCGCGGATCAGCTGGCCCCCCACGGCCCGCCGTTACCGGGTGGACAAGGACTTCGAGACCGGAAACGCGACCCGGCCCGACACCGCGCAGACCCCGGCGGACCTCGCGTACACCATCTTCACCTCGGGCTCGACGGGTGAGCCCAAGGGCGTGATGGTCGACCACATCGGCGTGGTCAACCTGATCGGCGATGTCGCGACACGTTTCGAGGTCGGTGCGCGGGACCGGCTGCTGGCCATCTCCGGGCTGCACTTCGACGCCTCGATCTACGATGTGTTCGGGGTTCTGACGCAGGGCGGGACCGTGGTGCTGCCGCCGCCGTTCGAGCACGCCGAGCCCGATGTGTGGGCCGATCTGGTGCGGTCGGAGCGGGTCACCCTGTGGAACTCCGTGCCCGTCCTGATGGAACTGCTCGTCGGCGAGGCCGAGGTGCGCGAACGGCGCGGCGGCGGCCGGCCGCTGGAATCCCTGCGGCTGTCCGTGCTCTCCGGCGACTGGATCCCGCTGACGCTGCCGGACCGGCTGAGGGCGCAGAGCCCCCGGATCGAGGTGGTGGGGTCGGGCGGTCCGACGGAGACGATCTGCTGGTCGCTGTTCCAGCCGATCGGCGAGGTCGACCCGTCCTGGACGAGCATCCCGTACGGCAGGCCGATCACCAACCAGCGCTACTACATCGTCGACGCGGCGGCCTACGAGCGCCCGCTCGGGGTGGTCGGCGAGATGGCCGTGGCCAGTGACGTCGGGCTCGCGCTCGGCTACTGGAACGACGCCGAACGGACCGCGAGCCGCTTCGTGCACCTTCCGGAGAGTGGCGAACGCGCCTATCTGACCGGTGACCTGGGCCGTTACCTGCCGGACGGCAGCATCGAGATCCTGGGCCGGGACGACTTCCAGGTGAAGATCCAGGGCCACCGGATCGAGCTCGGCGAGATCGAGGCCGTGCTGCGCCAGGACGCCGAGGTCGAGGCGGCCGTGGTGGTGGCCCCGGCCAGCGCCCACGGGGTGCGGCGGCTGCACGCCTTCGTCGTGGCCGACGCCGAGGCGGCCGGGCCGGTGCTGGAGCGGCTCGCCGCGCAGCTTCCCGGCTACATGGTGCCGGCCGCGCTCACCGTGCTGCCGGAGCTGCCGCTGACCCGCAACGGCAAGGTCGACCGGCTGCTGCTGGCCTCCTCCGCCGGGCGGCAGCAGTCCGCCGACGAGGCGGCCGTACGGGACGCCGGGGACAGGCCGGGCAGCGCGCTGGAGCTGGTGCTGTGCGCGGCGGTCGCCGACATCCTCGGCCTGGACGGGGTGGCGCCCGGTGACAACTTCTTCAGCCTCGGCGGCGATTCGCTCAGCGGTACCCGGCTGGCCGGTCTGCTCAAGGAACTGCTGGGGGTGCCGGTGCCGGTGAAGACCGTGTTCCAGAACCCGCTGATCTCCGAGCTCGCCGAGAAGATCGCCGCGGACGAACAGCACGGCGCGGAGGCGGTCGCCGCAGCGGAGGCCTTCGGAGACCTGGAGGCGGACGAGGCCGGCGCGTCGGACCAGGCCGTGTCGTCGAAGTAGCGCCGGTCAGGCCCGCGGGGTGCGGTGCCGCGGGCCGGGCGGGGACTTCGACGACAGGCCTTGGGCCGCGGTTCGGCACAGCACGGTCATCACGGACGATTTCGAGAGGGGACAGTCATGAGTCTCACCCTGCCCGCGCCCGTCACCGAGCCGGAGCTGCCCGCCGCACCCGGCGCCGGCTCCGGCCCCGGGCCCGAGCCCGATCCCGACCTGGTGGATTTCGCCGGGCACGCCGCGGCGCGGCTCAGAGAACGCGATGCCGAGTTGTACGCGCTGCTGGCCCGCGAGTCGGCACGCCAGCGCGACACCCTGATGATGGTCGCGGCGTCCAGCGTCGCGGATCCCTCCGTCCTGGCCTGCGAGGGCAGCGCGCTCGGCAACCTGACCGCCGAGGGCTTCCCCGGGAACCGCTACCACGCCGGATGCGGGGTCGCCGACGAGATCGAACGCCTCGCGATCGACCGGGCGTGCGCGGCGTTCGGGGCACAGGACGCGATCGTGCAACCGCACTCCGGCTCCTCCGCCAACCTGGCCGTGATCACGGCGCTGCTCAACCCCGGCGACTCCCTGCTCGGGCTCGACCTGGACTGCGGCGGGCACCTCACCCACGGCTCGCCCGCCTCGGTGACCGGCCGCTACTACCGCGCCCACGGCTACCGGGTGACCCCGGAGGGGTTGCTCGACTACGACCAGATCCGCGAACTGGCCCTGGAGCACCGTCCGAAGCTGATCGTCTGCGGGGCCAGCGCGTACCCCCGCAGCATCGACTTCGCCCGCTTCCGGGAGATCGCGGACGAGGCCAACGCCTATCTCCTGGCCGACATCTCGCACATCGCGGGACTGGTCGCGGCCGGCCTCCACCAGAGCCCCGTCGACCATGCCCACGTGACCACCACCAGCACCTACAAGCAGCTGTACGGCCCGCGGGGCGGGCTGATCCTGCTCGGCCGGGAGGCCCGCAAGGCCGGGCCGGAGCGCGGCACCCTGGCCGCGACCCTGCGCCGGGCCGTGTTCCCCTTCACCCAGGGCACGCCCGACCTGGCCTCGGTGGCGGCCAAGGCGCGCGCCCTGGACTTCGTGGCGAGCCCCGACTTCGCCGAGCTCGCCAAGCGGCTCGCCGACGGCGCGCAGGCGATCGCGCAGCGCCTCTCGGACCGGGGGTTCCGGCTGGTCACCGGTGGTACGGACACCCACATGGTGCTGCTGGACCTGCGCGGCACCGGGGTCACCGGGGACGTCGCCGAGCAGGCCCTGGAGTCCTGCGGGATCGTCGTCAACCGCAACCGGGTCCCCGGCGACACCACACCGGTCCGGGTGACCGGCGGACTGCGGCTCGGCACCAACACGCTGGCCGCGCGCGGGATGGACCACGCGGTGGCCGCCGAGTGCGCCGACCTGGTCGCCGACGTCCTGGCGGCGCTGCGCGCGCAGGACGGCGTACTGCCGGACGCGCTGCGCGACCGGGTGCGTACCCGGGTCTCCGAGCTGTGCGCCGCCCACCCCCTGCCGGGGTATCTGCCGTGACCTTCAGCGGCTTCCCGCCCTCGGCACTGCGCCTGTACGAGGACCTCGCGGCCGACAACAGCAAGGAGGCGTGGCGGTCGCGCCACCGCGAGCGGTACGAGCGTGACGTACGTGCGCCGATGGACGAGCTGGCCGCTGAACTGAGCACGTTCTCGGGAGGGTCGGCCGGGGCGGGCGAGGTGCGGGTGCTCGGCCCGGTCCGGGACACCCGGATGTCCCACGACAAGTCCCCGTACAAGACATACCAGGGCGCCTATCTGGATCTGCTGCCCTGCCTGGGCCTGTGGGTGCACCTGGACCGGCACGGTCTCTACGCCTCCGGGCGCTGGTACCCGTACGCCGGGGCCGAGGTCGCCCGGTACCGC
>NZ_JBSGZP010000318.1:0-8144 GCF_053611065.1 Streptomyces sp. NPDC054840 | reverse complement strand
CCTGAAGCCCACACGTACGGCGCTCGTTACCCGCCGACCCGGGCGACGAGCATGCAGGCGTCGTCCTCGCGCTCGCTCTCGCCGAACTCCTCGATCACGATCCTCACGCACTCCTGCGCCGACCGCGCCGCCGAGAACAGTGGCGCGAGCGCCAGCAGCCGCTCGGTCCCGTCCGCCCGGCTGAACTCGATGCTGCGCGGCGTCAGTCCGTCCGTGTGCAGGACCAACAGGTCGCCCACCTCAAGGCGTTCCTCCGCCTGCCCGTACGAGGCTCCGGAGGTCGCGCCCAGCAGGACGCCCTCCGGCGGCAGCAGGGAACGCCCCGACCCTCGGCGGAACAACAGTGGTGCGGGGTGGCCCGCCTGCGCCCAGGACAGGACCCGGCGCGCTGGATCGTAGCGGCAGCACACGGCCGAGCCGAGCGCGGGCTGTACGGAGGTTTCGAGGAGCTGGTTGAGCCAGCCCATCAGCGGGCCGGGCTCGATGCCCGCCATGGCCATGCCGCGCAGGGCGCCCAGCATCATCGCCATCCCGGAGGTGGCGGTCACCCCGTGCCCGGTCAGGTCCCCGACCGTCAGCATCGAGCAGCCGTCGGCGAGTTCGAGCGCGTCGTACCAGTCGCCGCCGATCAGCGCGCTGGTCGCGGAGGGCAGGTAGTGCGCGGCCACGTCCAGCGTGCCCGCGCTGCCGTACGGGAACCGCAGGGAGCCGCGCCACGGGGGGAGCACGGCTTCCTGCAGCTCGACCGCCAGCCGGCGCTCGGTCTGCGCGATCTCGCGCCGGCGCTGCAGGGAGTCACGCGACTCGCGCACCGCGCGCTGGCTCCGGCGCAGTTCACTCACGTCCCGCAGGACGGCCCACATCGAGGCCGTACAGCCGTCGGAGTCGAGTACCGGCTCGCCCCTCATGTGCAGGGTCCGGACCCTGCCGTCGGCCCGGACGATGCGGAACTCGCCGTCGATCGGCTTGCCGTCCACCAGACAGGCGGTGACCCAGGCGGTGAGGAGCGGCTGGTCCTCGGAGAACAGGGTCGAGCCCAGTTCGTCGAGGGGGAGCGCGCCGGCCTCGGGCGAGCGGCCGAAGATCTGGAACAGCTCGTCGGACCAACTGACCTCGTCGGTCAGCAGGTTCCACTCGGCGCTGCCGACGCGGGTCTGGGCCTCGGGCCCGGCCTCGGGTGCCGCCTGCGGGTGCTCGACCGTCTCGGGTGCCGGGGGCAGGCCCTCTTTGAGCTGGCCGAGGTGCTCGCCGAGGTCGTCGAGGTGGTGGACGGCGAGATCGCACAGTGCGCGCTGCCAGCGGCCCTGGGCGTCGTCGTCGTCGACGACGGTGTCGCGGCGGACCGCGTCCACTTCGCCCCGCAGCCGCCGGGTCTGCGAGATCAGCGCGTCCACCGACCCCGGCTCGGGCGGTTGCGCGGGACGGTCCGCGAACAGGTGGGACGGCATGAGAACTCCGATACAGGCGCGGCACGGCCAAGTCTGAAGGAAGGACCGGTAACGACTGTTGCACAGGGCGCGACGGTGTGTAAGGCGTTTGGCAACATCCGCTACGTTCTTGCTTCTGGTATATGCCGTAGGCCTCCTGACTCGCCTTGGGCGTGCGAACGAATCCGGTCAGGCGAACTCCGGGGCGGCGCACGGACACCAGCCGGTCGAGGTGGTTCCGCCCCAGGAACGGTGGCCGGAATCAGGCCATCCGGCGGCTGCCGCTCGCTCGTGCGGTCGAGCTGTACGAGCCCTGCCCGCCACCGGAATTGCGTAAGGAACGGATCAAGGCGGGCCACCGGGATACCCCCGAAAGAGTGATGTCGGCCTACGTGACACGGCGTGATCAGGGCTTCCCAACGACCTGCGGGGTCGCTACCCTACGTGCCGGTAATAACCGGGGGAGGTCCGTGCGGGCGGGCCCGCGCAGCGTGGGGACACACAACGACATGACAGGGGAGAACCACGCCACGGGGCAGAGCCGCCGTTCCTTCCTCACCTACCTCGTGGCCGCGCCGACCCTGGCCCTGGTCACCCGGGCGGGAGCCGACGCGCTCGCCCCGCAGCCCGCCCACGCCGTGGTGCCCTCCCTCCCCGCGATCGCCGACCTGATGGACCTGGGCGACCTGTTCATCCTGGCCGGCGCACCCACCTCCGCCCTGCTGGCGCTCGCCGTCGAGGCGGACGGCACCATCCGCTTCCGGCTGCCGCGTGAGGAGGTCGGCCAAGGCCTCACCACCGCCGTGGCCATGCTGGTGGCGGAGGAACTCGACGCCCCGCTGGCCGACGTACGCGTGGAGCTGGACGACGCCCGGCCCGAGCTGGTCTTCAACCAGCTCACCGGATCCTCCAACTCCATCCGCTCCCTCTACGGGCCGGTCCGCCAGTGCGCCGCCACCGCCCGGGCCCGCCTCGTGGCGGCCGCCGCCCGCCGCTGGAGCCTGACCGCGTCCTCCCTGACCACCGCCGCCGGCACCGTCCGCGCCCCCGACGGCCGCGCCGCCGACTACGGCGACCTCGCCGCGGCCGCCGCCGATCCCGGCCTCATCGTCCTCGGTGCCACGCCCAAGAAGCGGGCCGGGCACACCCTCGTGGGCAGGCCGACCGGGCGCGTCGACGCCCGTGCCATGGTCACCGGCGCCCTGCGGTACACCCTCGACCTCGACGTGCCCGGCGCCAAGCCCTGCGTCGTGCGCCGCCCGCCCACCCTCGGCGGCACGGTCCGCACCGTCACCAACCTCGCCGCCGTCCGGGCCATGCCCGGTGTCCTGCACGTGGTGACCGTCCCGACCGGGGTCGCCGTCGTCGCCGAGACCTTCGGGCAGGCCATCGACGCCAAGGCCGCCCTCCAGGTCACCTGGGGCCCCGGCCCCGCCGACCAGCTGTCCGACGACGGGATCCGCGCCAAGCTGCGCGCCGCCACCGCGCCGTTGCTGGTCCCGCCCCTGCTGACCCCGTACGTCGACGCCGAGTTCGACTTCGCCTTCGTCAGCCACGCCCCGATGGAGACGAACTCCGCCATCGCCGACGTACGCGAGGACCGGGCCGAGATATGGTCCGGTCTCAAGTCCCCGATCGTGGCCCGCGAGACCATCGCCGCCGACCTGGGCCTGCCGCTGTCCAAGGTCGAGGTCCATGTGGTCCAGGCCGGCGGCTCCTTCGGCCGGCGGCTCTTCTTCGACGCGGCCCTGGAGGCCGCCCGTATCTCCAAGGCCTGCCGGCGCCCGGTCCGGCTCATGTGGACCCGCGTGGACGACACCCGGCACGGCCGGATGCGCCCCGCGACCCACCACAAGATCCGTGCCACCCACCTGCTGGGCGAGGTGCTCAGCTTCGAGCACCGCGTGGCCGCCGCCGAGACCGACTTCCGGCACGGGCTCGGCGAGATCATCACCGCCACGGCGGCCCGTCTGCCGCTCGGCATCGGCAACGCCACTTTGGCTCAGACCCTCTTCCTGACCACGGTGAAGTCCCCGTACCACTTCGGCCTCACCACCCAGGTCCTCACCGAGGTGCCCACCGGCATTCCCACCGCCTCCTGGCGCTCGGTCTACTCCGCCAACACGCGCGGAGCCGAGGAGATCGTGGTCGACGAACTCGCCGCCCGTACGGGCCGCGACCCGTACCGGTTCCGGCGCACCTTCCTGAAGACCGACGCCCAGCGAGCCGTACTCGACAAGGTGGCCGAGGAAGGGAACTGGGGACGGCCGATGGAAGCCGGGTGCGCGCAGGGCATCGCCTTCCACGAGGAGTACAAGTCCCGTACCGCGTGCCTCGTCGAGATCGACACCCGGAATCCGGACCATGTCCGCGTCACCAAGGCCGTCATCGCCGTGGACGTGGGCCTGCCGGTCAATCCGCGCGGACTGGAGGCCCAGATGATCGGCGGCCTCACCGACGCGATCTCCACCACCCTGCGCGCCGGGCTGCACCTCGACAAGGGGCTCCCGCTGGAGGGCAGCTACAGCCAGTTCCACTGGGCCCGGCAGCGCGACACCCCGCGTGACGTACGGGTCTTCGTGCTGCCGGCCACCGGCGAGGAACCGGGCGGTGCGGGCGAGCTCGGCGTGCCCGCCGCCGTCGGCGCGATCGCCAACGCCTGGGCCAAGGCCACCGGTTCCAAGCCGCGCAGCTTCCCCCTCGACTTCGACGTCGACTTCACCCCCTACCCCCGATAGCCCCGGATCCAGGAGCGCGCAGTGCCCTCGCACACCTTCACCGTCAACGGGCGGAGCGTCACCGTGGACGCGCCCGACGATCTGCCCCTGCTGTGGGTACTCCGCGACATGCTGGGCGTCCGCGGCCCCAAGTACGGCTGCGGGGTGGACGTCTGCAAGGCCTGCACCAGCCACCTGGACGGCGCCGACATCCGCCCCTGTGTGGTGCCCGTCTCCGCGTGCGCCGGCCGCAGCGTGACCACCATCGAGGGCCTGGCGAACGGGGAGGACCTGCACCCCGTGCAGGAGGCCTGGCTCGAACAGGACGTCGCTCAGTGCGGTTTCTGCCAGCCCGGCCAGATCATGGCCGCCGTCGCCCTGCTGAAGCGCACGAGCGAGCCCACGGACGAGGACATCGACGCCATCGCCAACATCTGCCGCTGCGGCACCTACTTCCGCATCCGGGAGGCCATCCGCAGCGCGGCGCGCAAGATGTGAGTGGCGGCGGGATCCCGGGACCTCCTTCGCTCCACCCGGTGACCGCGCGCGGTGTGCGGCGGGTGGTTGAATGCCGCCGTGTCCCGGCGGCAGGCGGGCGGCGCGGACCCGGCGCGCGCCCCCGGCCTCGAAGAGGTGCTGCGCGTCCGGCCGGCGCACGACGCCCGACTCGGCCCGGTGGCGGCCGCCACGGGCGTCTCCGTCCCCGGTGCCCGCAAGCGGCCGACCCGGGCACGGGAGCTCGCCGAGGACCTGGTCAGGGGACACAAGCCCCGAAAGGGGTGACGAACGAATCAAATGCACGATCATGCCTTGATGAGGCGTATCAATGCGAAACGCATGCTGGTCGGCGAACCCCTCGACACCGCCCGCCTGGGCGAGACCCTGCTGCCCAAAAGACTTGCCCTGCCGATCTTCTGCAGTGACCCGCTCTCCTCGGTGGCCTACGCCACCGAGGAGATCCTGCTGATCCTCGCCCTCGGCGGCGTCGCACTGCTGCACCTCACCTGGTATGCGGCCGCCGCCATCGTCTTCCTGCTCATCGTCGTCGTCGCCTCGTACCGGCAGACCTGCCACGCCTACCCGGGCGGGGGCGGTGCCTACGTCGTGAGCTCGGAGAACCTCGGGCAGACCGCCGCGCTCACCGCCGCCAGCGCCCTGCTCGTCGACTACGTGATGACCGTCGCCGTCTCCGTCGTCTCCGGCGTCGCCGCCATCACCTCGGCCGTCCCCTCGCTCAGCGACCACGCAGTGCTCCTGTCCGTCGCCTTCGTGGTGCTGCTGACCCTCATGAACCTGCGCGGCGTACGGGAGTCGGGCCGGGTCTTCGCCATCCCCACCTACGGCTTCGTCCTCGTCATCTACCTCATGTTCGCCGTGGCCGCCGTACGGCTCGGGACGGGCCACATCATCCGCGCCGAGTCCGCCGACCTTCCGATCACTCCGGTCGACACGTACACGGGACTCGCCCTGGTGTTCCTCACGATGCGCGCCTTCGCCTCCGGATGTACCGCCCTCACGGGCGTCGAGGCCATCAGCAACGGCGTCCCCGCCTTCCGCAAGCCCAAGGCGAAGAACGCCGCGACCACGCTCGCCGCGATGGGCGTGCTCTCCGGGACGATGTTCGTCGGCATCACCGCCCTGGCCATGTCGTACCAGGTGCACGTCGCGGCCGACCCCACCGAACTGGGCCTGCCGCCGGGCACCGCGACCTCCACCGCCCTCGCCCAGATCGGCCGGGCCACCTTCGGCAGCTGGCACTTCCTCTTCTACCTGCTCCAGGCCGTCACCGCCGGCGTCCTGGTCCTCGCCGCGAACACCGCCTTCAACGGCTTCCCGATGCTCGCCTCGATCCTCGCCAAGGACCGGTACGCGCCCCGCCAGCTCTTCAACCGCGGCGACCGGCTCGTCTACTCCAACGGCGTCGTCCTGCTCGCGCTCGCCGCCATCGCCCTCATCGTGGCCTTCGACGCCGAACTGACCCGCCTCATCCAGCTCTACATCATCGGCGTCTTCGTCTCCTTCACCCTCTCCCAGACGGGGATGGTCCGGCACTGGCGGAAGGCGCTCGCCTCACCCGCCACCCCGCGCGAGGAGCGGATCCACATCCACCGCAGGCGCGCCATCAACGCGGTCGGAGCCTGCCTGACCGCACTGGTCCTGGTCATCGTCCTGCTCACCAAGTTCACCCACGGCGCCTGGCTGGTCGTCATCGCCATGCCGCTGCTCTTCCTCGGCATGAAGGGCGTGCGCCGTCACTACGACCAGGTCGCCCGGCAGGTCGCCGTCGCCCCCGACGCCACTCCGCGCAGGCCCGCCCGCCATCACGTCCTGGTCCTGGTCGCCGCCGTGCACGCACCGACGCTCAAGGCCATCGGCTACGCGCAGGGGTTGCGCCCCGACACCCTGACGGCGGTCACCGTCGCCGCGGACGAGCAGGAGGCGACCCGGCTGCGCGAGGCCTGGGCCGAGCACGAGACCGGCCTGCCGCTGAGGATCCTGCACTCGCCGTACCGGGAGGTGGTGGGCCCGATCCTGACCCACGTCGAGGAACTGGCCGCCGATCCCCGGACGGACATGCTGTCGGTGGTGATCCCGGAGTACGTGGTGGGCCACTGGTGGGAGCAACCCCTGCACAACCAGAACGCCCTGCGGCTGAAGGCGCGACTGCTCTTCACGCCGGGCGTCGCGGTGATCGACGTGCCGTACCTCCTGGAGTCCGCGAAGTCCGCGGACCCGGCGCGGCGGGACGGGTGACCGGTTCCTCCTCGATGCGCTGCAGCACCGCCGAGTGCGCCAGCGCCAGCTCCACCACGTGCCGGGGGTCGGACAGGGAGCGGCCGGTGAGCTGCTCCATGCGCCGCAGTCGGTTGGAGACCGTGTTGCGGTGGCAGTAGAGCCGTTGCGCGGCGTCCGTTGTCGAGCCCTGGCAGGCCAGCCAGGTGCCCAGGGTGGTCAGCAGGGTCCGCCGGTCCTCCGGGGGCAGTGCGAGCACCGGACCCAGCACCACCTGGCGCAGCCGGCCGGCGAGCTCGGCCTGGGCCGCGACCAGCGCCGCCGGCAGCCGTTCGTCGAGGAGCGCGGTGCGCGGGCCCTCCGACTCGGGGGCGGTGCGCAGCGCCAGGGCGGCCAGCCGGTGCGCCCGGGCCAGTTCGGCCGGCGCCGCGACGACCGGGCCGACCCCGGCGCGTACCCCGAGCGGCGCGAGCAGTTCCCGTACGGACTCCAGCGGATGGTGGCCCAGCTCCACCAGGCCGACCTCCCCGTCGGCGCGCAAGCGCCACAGCACGCGCGGAGCGGAGGCGGCCACGGGTCCCCCGGGCGGGGCGGGCGGGACGGACGCGGCCGGCGCGGTGGACGGGGCGCCGGACACCTCGGCGGCCAGCACGACCACCGTGAAGCGGCCCCGCTCCGGCAGTCCCAGCTGCGCCGCGGCCGCCTCGGCCGCCGCCGACGGTCCGTCCGCTCCGTCGAGCAGCACGTCCAGCAGGGCCGCCCGGCGCTCCCGGTCCCGGTCGCCGTGCGCGGCCTCGGTCCGACGGTACGACTCGGTCACGGCGTCCGTCATCTGGTCGAGTACGTCCCACAATACGGACGCACCCGGCAGCAGCCGGGGCAGCGCCGCGCGGTCGTGCGCGGTCACGGCCTCGGTGAGGCTCTGCCAGAGCAGCCGGCCGCCGCGGCGGTAGGTGCGCAGCAGCGAGCCGAGCGGCAAGCCCTGCTCGGCACGGAGCGTGCCGACGGCCCGGGCGTCGGCGAGCTCCACCGGCAGGCCCCGGGAGCTGCGGAGCAGCCCCTCGACGGCCTGACGGAGGGTGTCGTGGATCCGCTCGCGCAGCTCGGCCCGGCCCAGCAGGGCGGCGTAGGCGGGGTCCTCGGCCAGCGTCCGGTCGGCGAGCCGGTCCGCCGCGACGGCGATCCGGCGGGACAGGTCCTCGCGTATCTCCTCGATGATCCGCTCCATGACGCGCAGCCTGACACGGGGGAGGGGGCGGTGGGGAGG
>NZ_JBSGZP010000317.1:0-8160 GCF_053611065.1 Streptomyces sp. NPDC054840 | reverse complement strand
GCGCTGCGGCGGTACGCGAAGGCGCGGCGCACCGGGGCCGATCCCGCCGACGGCTCCGCGTACCGCTCCGAAAAGGAAGGGACCGGCAACAGGTCGCATGTGAGCCGCCCCTGCCCTGTACGCGCGCGGCGGCCGGGGCCCGGTGCGGGCCGTGCTCCACCGCCTCGACCGCACCACGTGGATCCATTCACCACGCGGCCACGAAAAGTTTCCTACCGGCCAGTAGACAGGGGGTCGATTCTCGCCAACTCTGGTCACGTACATGCCAATTCCGTGACCGAGGGAGCGCCCCCCATGCGCAGCACCCGCCGCACCCGTATGCCCCGTACCGCCGCCGTCGGCGTGGCCGCGGCCGCCGCCGTCCTGACGCTGGTTCCGGCCACCGCCGCCCAGGCCGCGCCCGTCCCGGCGCCTGTGTCCGCGCCCGTGTCCGCTGCCCCGGCCGCCTCCGCGCCCGGCGGCAACGCCGCGATCCTCGGCATCGACTACGCCACCTGGCAGCGGGACGTCGCCGCCGTGATCGACGCGGCCCGGCCCGCCATCGAGGCGCGCATCGCCGCCTCGCCCGCCGGTGAGAAGCCCGCCCTCGTCCTCGACATCGACAACACCTCGCTGGAGACGGACTTCCACTGGTTCTGGACCTTCCCGACCCCGGCGATCAGCAAGGTCCGCGCGCTGACCCAGTACGCGCACGCGCGCGGTGTCGCGATCTTCTTCGTCACGGCCCGCCCCGGGATCATCCACTCCCTCACCGAGCACAACCTCAAGGCCGTGGGCTACCCGGTCTCGGGGCTCTACGTCCGGGACCTGCCCGACCTGTTCGAGGAGGTCAGCGCCTACAAGACGGGCAAGCGGGCGGAGATCGAGGCGCGCGGCTACACGATCATCGCCAACATCGGCAACAGCCCGACCGACCTCGTCGGCGGCCACGCGGAGCGCACCGTCAAGCTGCCGGACTACAACGGCAAGCTCTCCTGACCGAGGGCGTCGACCCGGGGCCGGCGGGCAGTGCGAGCCCGCCGCCCCGTCGCCGCGACCCTCGGCCGAGCCCGGCGGCGATGGCGTGGACCGCCGCCCAGCTGAAGGCCGCGCCCGGGCCGATGGTCGTGCCCGGGCCGGGTGGGCTTGCCCATCACCGCCGCCGAGCGGTTTGCCGGAGGCGCAGAGCCCGGCGATCGGCCCGCCGTAGGAGCGGCGTAGAGCCGGTTCCCGCGCCCGAAGTCCGCCGGCGGCCGGACCGGTCGGGGCGGCCGGCCGTTTCGGAGCGGGAAATGGACAACATGATGGGCCGGTTGCGGTTCAGCGAGTGGATGTGGCGGGTAGTCATAGGACATCGCACCGATGAAGACTCGGGCCCGACCCCTCGCCAGGGGGCCGGGCCCGCTTCCGTGCCGCGCCGTCGTCGGCCCTCGGGGGTGCCCCACCTCGCCTCGACGACCGTGTTCAGTCCTCGACGCCCGCCTCGTCCAGCAGGTTCAGCTGCCAGGAGACGCCGAAGCGGTCGTTCACCCAGCCGAACCGCGCACTGAACCCGTACGAGCCCAGCGGCATCAGCTCCGTGCCCTGCTCGGCGAGGGCTGCGTAGAGGCGTTCGATCTCGGCCGCGCTGTCGCACTGGACGTAGAGCGACATGGCGGGTGTGAAGCCGAAGTCGTGCTTGACCGAGCTGTCGATGCACATCAGCGTCTGCCCGGCCAGGGAGAAGGAGGCGTGGCGCACCTTCCCCTCCTCGCCGCCGCCGGCGTCGTCGGCGCCGTAGTGGCTGATGCCCAGTACCTCGGCGTCGTCGAACAGCGAGAGGTAGAAGGTCATCGCCTCCTCCGCCCGCCCCTCGAACATCAGAAACGGGGTGATCTTCTGCGGGCTCGGTGTGATGGCCATCTCTGGGTCCTGTCCCTCTCGCTCTCGGGTGCCCGGTACTCCCGGAGCACCGGGACCAGAAACCCTAGGGCTACCGCGCCCCGTAGACCGGCAGCGGTGCCTGCGCCGCCGCGAGGAGTTTCAGGGTGGCCTCCCCCGCCTCCGCCGGGGTCCAGCGCGCGCCCCGGTCCGCCGTGGGGCCCGGCCGCCAGCCCTCCATCACGGTGATCCGGCCGCCCTCCGCCTCGAAGACCCGGCCCGTGACCCCCTCCGAGGCGTCGGCGCCCAGCCACACCACCAGCGGCGAGACGTTCTCGGGGGCCATCGCGTCGAAGCCGCCCGTCTCGGGGGCGGCCATGGACTCGGCGAAGGTCCGCTCCGTCATCCGGGTCCGGGCCGCCGGGGCGATCGCGTTGACCTGGACGCCGTAGGGGCCCATCTCCTGCGCCGCGACCATCGTGAGGCCGAGGATCCCCGCCTTGGCCGCGCTGTAGTTGCCCTGGCCGACCGAGCCGAGCAGTCCGGCCCCGGAAGAGGTGTTGACCGCCCGGGCCGCGACCGGCCGGCCCGCCTTCGCCTCGGCCCGCCACCACGCGGCCGCCGACCGCAGCGGCAGGAAGTGGCCCTTCAGGTGGACCCGCATGACGGCGTCCCAGTCGTCCTCGTCCAGGTTGACCAGCATCCGGTCCCGCAGGAAGCCCGCGTTGTTGACGAGGGTGTCGAGGCGGCCGAAGCTGTCCACGGCCGCCGCCACCAGCGAGGCCGCGCCCTTCGATGTGGCGATGTCCTCGCCGTGGGCGACGGCCTGCCCGCCCATCGCCTCGATCTCGGCGACCACCTGCGCCGCCGGGCTGTCCGGCCCCGGCAGCCCGTCGAGTCCGACCCCGAGGTCGTTCACGACGACCTTCGCCCCCTCCGCCGCGAAGGCCAGCGCATGGGCGCGCCCCAGCCCCCGCCCCGCGCCGGTCACGATCGCGACCCGGCCTTCACACAGTCCCGCCATGTCAGATCCCCTTGTTGACAGTTGCCGCATCCAGGAACGCCGGGCGCTCCCCGCCCCCGTGCACGAGCAGGCCGGCCCCGCTCACGTACGCCGCCCGGTCCGACGCCAGGAACACCGCCGCGTCCCCCACGTCCGAGGGTTCGGCCAGCCGCCCCAGCGGGACGGTGGCGCCGACCGACGCGATGCCGGCCTCGTCGCCGTAGTGCAGGTGGGACAGTTCCGTCCGCACCATGCCGAGGACCACCGAGTTGACCCGTACTTCGGGGGCCCATTCGACGGCCATGGACCGGGCCAGGTTCTCCAGGCCCGCCTTGGCGGCGCCGTATGCGGCCGTCCCGGGTGAGGGGCGGGTCCCGCTGACGCTGCTGATCATGACCACCGAGCCCCGGGCTTCGCGCAGCCAGGGGTAGGCCGCGAGGGAGGCGGTCATCGGGGCGAGCAGGTTGAGTTCGACGACCCGTGCGTGGCGCTCCGCCGCGCCCTCGCCGAGCAGCCGGTACGGCGTGCCGCCCGCGTTGTTGACCAGGCAGTCGAGTCGTCCGTACCGGCTCGCGACCGCGCCGAAGAAGTCCCGCACGGCGGCGGGGTCGCGCAGGTCGACCGGGGTGAAGGTGGCCTTCCGGCCGTCCGCCGAGACCGCCTCTTGCGGGGGGCGCCGGGCGCAGACGACCACGTCCGCGCCGGCCGCGAGGAACGACCGGGCGATTCCGGCGCCGACGCCCCTGGTTCCTCCGGTGACGACGACAACCCTCCCGTCGAGCTCCATAGGCTGCTACCTTCCTCTACCTAACAAATGTTTGGTGGAAAGGTAGCTGATCCGCTCATGGGTGTCTCCACCTCAAGCCCCGGCAAGGGCATCGCACGCGTCACGGTCGACTTCCCTCCCGTCAACGCGCTCCCCGTGCGGGGCTGGTACGACCTCGCCGACGCCCTGCGGGCGGCCGGCCGCGACCCCGAGATCCGGTGCGTCGTCCTCGCCGCCGAGGGCCGCGGATTCAACGCCGGCGTCGACATCAAGGAGATGCAGCGCGACACCGGACACACCGCCCTCGTCGGCGCCAACCGGGGCTGCTACGAGGCCTTCGCCGCCGTGTACGAGTGCGAGGTGCCGGTCGTGGCGGCCGTGAACGGGTTCTGCCTGGGCGGCGGCATCGGGCTCGTCGGCAACGCCGACGCGATCGTCGCCTCCGAGGACGCCACCTTCGGACTGCCCGAGCTGGACCGGGGCGCGCTCGGCGCCGCCACCCACCTGGCCCGGCTGGTCCCGCAGCACCTGATGCGCGCGCTGTACTACACCTCGCGCACCGCGACCGCCGCCGAACTGCACGCCCACGGCTCGGTCTGGAGGGTCGTCCCGCGCGCGGAGCTGCGCGCGGCCGCCCTGGAGCTGGCCGCCGAGATAGCGGAGAAGGACGGCTACCTGATCCGGCTGGCGAAGGCGGCCATCAACGGGATCGACCCCGTGGACGTGCGCCGCAGCTACCGCTTCGAGCAGGGCTTCACCTTCGAGGCCAACCTCAGCGGGGTGGCCGACCGGGTCCGCGGCACCTTCGGGAAGGGAGAGCCCGCATGACCGACAAGTCCATGACTCCCGAAGAGGTGGTCGGGCAGCTGCACAGCGGAATGACCATCGGCATCGGCGGCTGGGGATCCCGGCGCAAGCCCATGGCCCTGGTGCGAGCACTGCTCCGCTCCGAGATCACCGATCTGACCGTGATCTCCTACGGCGGCCCCGATGTCGGCCTGCTGGCCGCGGCCGGCCGGATCCGCAGACTGGTCGCCCCCTTCGCCACCCTCGACTCCATCCCGCTGGAGCCCCACTTCCGGGCCGCCCGCGAGCGCGGCGCCTTCACCCTCACCGAGCTCGACGAGGCCATGTTCATGTGGGGCCTGCACGCCGCCGCCAACCGGCTCCCCTTCCTCCCCGTCCGGGCCGGCCTCGGCTCCGACGTGATGCGGGTCAACCCGGAGCTGCGTACGGTCACCTCCCCCTACGGCGACGGCGAGGAGCTCGTCGCCGTCCCCGCCCTGCGCATGGACGCCGCCCTGGTCCACCTCAACCGCGCCGACCGCCTCGGCAACGCCCAGTACCTGGGCCCGGACCCGTACTTCGACGACCTGTTCTGCGAGTCGGCCGACGCCGCCTACGTCTCCTGCGAGCAGCTCGTCGAGACCACCGAGCTCGCCAAGTCCGGCCCCCCGCAGTCCCTCCTCGTCAGCCGGCACTCGGTGACCGGGGTCGTGGAGACCCCGAACGGCGCGCACTTCACCTCGTGCGTCCCCGACCACGACCGTGACGAGGCCTTCCAGAAGCTGTACGCGACCACCCCCTGGGACGAATTCTCGGCACGCTTCCTGTCCGGGGCGGGCGAGCACGACTACCAGCTGGCCGTCCGGACCTGGCACGAGGAGCAGCAGTGACGACCACCGGCACCACCACCGCCCCGCGCGCCGTCTCCCGCGCCGAGTACTGCGTGATCGCCTGCGCCGAGGCCTGGCGGGACAACGGCGAGGTGCTCGCCAGCCCGATGGGCCTGATCCCCTCCTTCGGGGCCCGGCTCGCGAAGCGGACCTTCTCCCCCGACCTGCTGCTGACCGACGGGGAGGCGATGCTCGTCGGGCTCGACGGCACCGCCGAGGGCTGGCTCCCGTACCGGCGCCACCTGACGATGGTCACCGGCGGCCGGCGGCACGTGATGATGGGTGCCGGCCAGATCGACCGGTTCGGCAACCAGAACATCTCCTGCATCGGTGACTGGGAGCGGCCCACGCGCCAGCTCCTCGGGGTGCGCGGTGCGCCCGTCAACACCCTCAACAACCCGGTGAGTTACTGGGTGCCCAAGCACTCGAAGCGGGTGTTCGTCGAGCGCGTCGACATGGTCAGCGGGGTCGGCTACGACCGGGCGGAGACCGCCGGGGTGACCCGCTTCCACCGGCTGCCCCGGGTGGTCAGCGATCTCGGCGTCCTCGACTTCGGCGGGCCGGGCCACTCGATGCGCCTGGCCTCCCTGCACCCCGGCGTCACCGTCGAGGACGTCCTGGCGGCGACCGGCTTCGAGCCGGCGGTCCCCGGCGAGGTCCCGTACACGCGGGAGCCGACCGTCGAGGAGTTGCGGCTGATCCGCGAGGTGATCGACCCCGAGGGGCTGCGCGACCGCGAAGTGCGGGTCTGAGGCGATGGGGAGGACGATGAGGATGCGGACGGCGTTCACCGAGCTGGTCGGGGTCGAGCACCCCCTCGTGCAGACGGGCATGGGCTGGGTCGCCGGCCCCCGCCTGGTGTCGGGCGCGGCGAACGCGGGGGCGCTGGGCATCCTGGCCTCGGCCACGATGACGCTGGACGAGCTGCGTTCGGCGGTCCGCGAGGTGAAGTCCCGCACGCCGGACGGGACGCCCTTCGGGGTCAATCTGCGGGCGGACGCCGGGGACGCGGCCGAGCGCACCCAGCTGATCATCGACGAGGGGGTGCGGGTCGCCTCGTTCGCGCTGGCGCCGTCCAAGGAGCTGATCGGGCGGCTCAAGGACGCGGGCGTGGTCGTCATCCCGTCGATCGGGGCTCGGCGGCATGCCGAGAAGGTGGCCGGGTGGGGGGCCGACGCGGTGATCGTGCAGGGCGGCGAGGGGGGCGGTCACACGGGGGACGTGGCCACGACGGTGCTGCTGCCGCAGGTCGTGGACGCCGTGGACATTCCGGTGATCGCGGCGGGAGGCTTCAGCGACGGGCGCGGCCTGGTCGCGGCCCTGTCGTACGGGGCCGCGGGCATCGCCATGGGCACCAGGTTCCTGCTGACCTCGGACTCGACCGTCCCGGACGCCGTGAAGGCCGAGTACCTGAAGGCCACGGTCAGGGACGTCACCGTCACCACGGCCGTCGACGGGCTGCCGCACCGCATGCTCCGTACGGAGCTGGTCGACTCGCTGGAGCGGGCGGGCCGGACGCGGGCGCTGGTCCGGGCGGTGCGGCACGCGGCCGGCTTCCGGAAGCTGTCAGGGCTGAGCTGGTCGCAGATGGTCGGTGACGGCCTGGCGATGAAACACGGCAAGGAGCTGACCTGGAGCCAGGTCCTGCTGGCCGCGAACACCCCGATGCTCCTCAAGGCGTCCATGGTCGAGGGCCGTACGGACCTCGGCGTCATGGCATCGGGCCAGGTCGCGGGGGTGATCGACGATCTTCCGTCCTGTGCGGAGCTCGTCTCCCGCGTCATGGCCGAAGCACAACAGGCACTCGAATCACTCGGATCACTGGCATTACACACATCGCTCGAAGCACCGCACTCGCTCCGCACCCTGCCACCACCAGGGTGATCCCCCTTCTCCGTCACAGGAGTCGCCCCTATGAGCCGTGCCCGCATCCGCCTGGCGATCGCGGCGGCCGCCGCCGCTCTCACCATCGGGACCCTGCCCGCCTCCGCGTACGCGGCGGCGGCGCCCGGAGCCGGGGCCAGTGCCCGGCACCACCCGCACCAGCTGCAAGCCGAAACGATTCGCCAGATTCCCCTCCAGGGCGCCGTCAACCTCCGCGACCTCGGCGGCTACCGCACCTGGACCGGCGGTCAGGTCCGCCAGGGACTGGTCTACCGCTCCGACGCACTGAGCAAGCTGACCGCAGCGGACATCACCACCGTCGCCGGTCTCGGCCTCCAGAAGGTCGTCGATTTCCGCATTGCGATGGAGCTCCAGTACGACGGCGCCGACCGGCTGCCCGCCGGGCTCTCCCCCACCACGCGCCCCGTCAGCGACCTCGGCCTCTACGGAACCCTCGTCGGCGCGATCGGCAGCGGCGATCCCGTCGTCCAGGAGCGGATGCTCGGCGGCGGCCGCGCCGAGGCCTACATGCGCGACATCTACCGCACCTTCGTGAGCAGCCCCGAGAACCGGGCGCAGTTCGCGGCGACCCTGCGGGAGATCGCCGACGGCCGGCAGGGCCCGGTCCTGTACCACTGCACGTCCGGCAAGGACCGGACCGGCTGGATGAGTTACGTCCTGCTGCGCGCCCTCGCCGTCCCCGAGGACACCGCGGAGCGCGACTACCTGGCGTCGAACACCTTCCGCGCCACCTACGACGCCCAGGTGCGGGCGGGCCTCAAGCAGTCGGGCCGGATGCAGAACCCGGACCTGCTGATCCCGCTCCAGGAGGTCCGCCAGGACTATCTGGACTCGGCGAAGGCGCAGTTGGAGGCCGACTACGGCAGCTTCTACGGCTACCTGACAGACGGCCTCGGCCTGGACCTGGGGACGCTGGCGAAGCTGCAGGACCGGATGGTCCGGTAGCGGTGGCGGACAGCACGACGCCGGGC
>NZ_JBSGZP010000316.1:0-8165 GCF_053611065.1 Streptomyces sp. NPDC054840 | reverse complement strand
GGGCAGGGCCGCTCAGCCGTTTCGCGGGCGCGTGGACCCGCGCTCAGATCTTCGGACAGCCGTCACACCCTGCCGAACCGCCCTCTCTGATCTCCCTGGGCGGCCTGAGCCTGGGTGGCGATGACGGCAGCCTGCACTCGCCGTTCGACGCCCAGTTTGGCCAGCAGCCGGGAGATGTTGTTCTTGACCGTCTTCTCCGCCAGGTAGAGCCGCTGACCGATCTCACGATTGGTGCGCCCTTCCCCGACCAGGGCGAGAATCTCACGCTCGCGCTCCGTCAGGCCGGGCAGACCCTGCGGAAGCTCCTCCTGGGGAGGTCCGCCGCGCAGCCGGGCCATCACGCGGGCCGTGGCGCCGGGGTCCAGCATGGACTGCCCGGAGGCGACCGTCCGCACGGCGTTCACCAGGTCGGTACCGGTGATCTGCTTGAGCACGTAGCCGGACGCGCCGGCCATGATCGC
Source organism: Streptomyces sp. NPDC054840 (assembly GCF_053611065.1). Lineage (NCBI taxonomy): Bacteria > Bacillati > Actinomycetota > Actinomycetes > Kitasatosporales > Streptomycetaceae > Streptomyces > Streptomyces sp. NPDC054840. The sequence continues at coordinate 7,704 of NZ_JBSGZP010000316.1, read as the reverse complement.
GTCAAGCAGCGCCTCCTCGTCGTCGAATGACGTCAGCATCAGGCAGGCGAGGTCGGGCATCCGGGAGCGCAGCTCCCGGCAGACGCTCACACCGTCCCCGTCCGGGAGGCGCACATCCAGGACGGCGACCTGCGGACGCAGCGCGGGCACGCGGACGAGCGCCTGCTCGGCCGTACCCGCCTCCCCGACCACGATCAGGTCCGGCTCGGCGTCCAGCAGATCGTGCACACCGCGGCGCACGACCTCGTGATCGTCGAGGAGGAAGACCCTGACCGGTTCCTTCCCGGTGAGGCCGCCGCTGCTGTCCGTCATCGCACACTCCGAGTTCGCCGAATCTTCCGCCCGCCGGCGGATCCACTGCATCGTGCCGTGCGAGCGGGACCTTCAGCCAGGGCCGGATGGCCCTCATACGCGGCCGCACCCCCGATGGCTGCTCTGGACCACCGGGCCCGCCGTCCTACGCACGGTCAGGAGGAGGGAAGCGGCCGGGGCCCGGCGTAGTAGGCCGTGCGCATGATGTCCTTCATGTCGTCCAGCATCGGCATGCGCGGGTTGGCCGGGGCGCACTGGTCCTCATAGGCGTTCAGTGCCTGCTGCGGCAGCGCGCCGATGAAGGCGGCCTCGTCAAGGCCCAGGGCGCGGAAGGACGGCTCGATGCCCACGGCGTCCCGCAGGCGTTCCACCGCGGCGGCGTACGAGGCCACGCCCTCGGCGGGGGTGGATGCCGGGAGCCCGAGGGTACGGGCGATGTCCTGGAACCGCTCGGGCGCGCGGTAGCTCTCGTACTTGGGCCATCCCGTCAGCTTGCCGGGAACGGTGCCGTTGTAGCGGATCACGTGCGGCAGGAGGATCGCGTTGGTCCGCCCGTGGGCGATGTGGAAGGTGGCGCCCAGAGTGTGGGACATGGCGTGGACGATGCCGAGGAAGGCGTTGCCGAAGGCCATGCCGGCGATGGTGCCCGCGTTGTGCATCTTCTCCCGTGCCAGGCTCCGCCGTGCCGCCTGGCCGGTGACCGCCGCCTCGAGGTGCTCGAAGATCAGCCTGATGGCGTGCAGCGCCGGACCGTCGGTGAAGTCGTTGGCGTAGACGGAGACGTACGCCTCGGTGGCATGGGTGAGGGCGTCGAAGCCGCTGTCGGCGGCGAGCGACGCCGGCAAGTCGTTGGTCAGGACGGGATCGATGATCGCGACGCTGGGGGTCAGGGCATAGTCGGCCAGCGGGTACTTCTTGCCGGTCGCCGGATCCGAGATGACGGCGAAGGGGGTGACCTCGGCGCCGGTTCCCGAAGTGGTGGGGACGCAGACGAGGCGGGCCTGCTTGCCGAGCACGGGGAAGCGGAAGGCACGCTTACGGATGTCCGAGAACTTCTGCCGCATGTCGGCGAAGTCGACATCCGGCTGTTCGTACAGCAGCCACATCACCTTCGCCGCGTCCATGGGGGATCCGCCGCCCAGAGCGATGATGGTGTCCGGCCGGAAGTCGCGCATGAGGGCGGCGCCGCGCTGTACGGAGTCGATGCTCGGCTCCGGCTCGACGTCGTCGATGACCTGGATGGTCACGGGCTGCTGCCGCTGTTGCAGGACACGGCTGACGCGCTCCACGTAGCCGAGCCGGGTCATGGTCGCGTCGGTGACCACGGTGACGCGGTGGACTTCGGGCATCGCGGCGAGGTAGCGGATGGCCTGGGGCTCGAAGTAGATCTTCGGTGGCACCTTGAACCACTGCATGTTGTTCTGCCGGGTGGTGACGCGCTTGATGTTGAGCAGCTGGGCGGCCGAGACGTTGTCCGAGACCGAAGTACTGCCCCAGGAACCGCAGCCCAGGGTCAGGGACGGAACGAGACGGTTGTAGATGCCGCCGATCGCCCCCTGCGAGGACGGCGAGTTGACGATGATCCGTACGGTCTTCATACGGCGGCCGTAGCGCTCGGCGAGAGCCGGGTCACCGGTGTGTATCACCGCGCTGTGTCCCTGCCCGTGGAAGTCGACCATGCCGGCCGCGAGGTCGAAGCCCTCCTCGGTGGACGCGGCCCTCAGCACGGTGAGGACCGGGCAGAGCTTCTCCCGGGTCAGCGGCTCGTCGGGCCCGACGTGGCTCGCCTCGGCCAGGATGAGCGTGGTGTCTGCGGGCACGCTGAACCCGGCCTGCTCGGCGATCCGGTCGGGGCTCTGTCCGACGGCTGCCGGGTTGACGCGGCCCTGTCGGCCGGCCGGGTCGGGCGGGAAGAGGTAAATCTCCAGCTTCCGCTTCTCCTCCGCCGTGGCGATGTACGCGTGCAGGCGCCGGAATTCGGCGAGCGCCTCGTCGTACACCTCGGCGTCCAGGATGACCGCCTGCTCGGACGCGCAGATCATGCCGTTGTCGAAGGACTTGGACAGGACGAGGTCGTTGACCGCCCGGCGCACGTCCGCGCTGTGGTGCACGTAGGCGGGCACGTTGCCGGCGCCGACGCCGACGGCGGGCTTGCCGGCCGAATAGGCGGCCTTGACCATGGCGTTGCCGCCGGTCGCCAGGATCAGCGCGACGCCCGGATGTCGCATGAGGAGGCTCGTGGCCTCGATGGAGGGAGCCTCGATCCACTGCACGCAGTGCTCGGGTGCTCCGGCGGCGATGGCGGCATCCCGCACGATGCGCGCGGCCTCGGTGCTGCACACCTGCGCGGAGGGGTGGAAGGCGAATATGACAGGGTTGCGTGTCTTCAGCGCCAGCAACGCCTTGAAGATGGTGGTGGACGTCGGGTTGGTGACGGGCGTGACCGCGCAGAGCACGCCGACGGGTTCGGCGATCTCGATGATGCCCTCGATGTCGTCGCGGCCGATGACGCCGACCGTCCTCGCCCGGGCCATGCTGTGGGTGACGTGCTCGCAGGCGAACATGTTCTTCGCCGCCTTGTCCTCGAAGACACCCCGCCCGGTCTCCTCCACCGCCGAGCGCGCCAGGGCGGTGTGCTGATCAAGGGCGGCCACCGACGCCTTGGCGACGATGTGGTCGACCTGCTCCTGCGTGAAGGACTCGAAGTCGGCGAGCGCCTTGGAGGCGTTGTCGACCAAGATGTTCACGGCGATGAGCGTGTCCGACGGGGCGCCGTCGGCGGTGGGTCGGGGGTCGCTGGTCGCCTGAGTCATGGAAAGCTCCCTGGGTGTGGGTGGCGCTGTGGCCACATGGCCGGCCACCAGGGTGGCCACCCGTCCGTTCCGTCCTGTCCCCTACAGCCTCGCCCTGGACGCGTCCTCGGCTGAGGTCCCGAAGGTCCCTCGGCGGGGCCCGTTGGTCTCCGGCCTCCGCGTCCCACGGAGCCACGGTGGCGGCACACAGGATGGCGCCACCACGGTCCGGCTTTCCCCGCCACGACGGCGTCCACTGCCCAGGCTGCCGTCCGCCGCCCGCTCACGGAGCGTCGAGCAGCGTGGCGACGTACTCGGTCAGGTCGACCAGACGGTTCGTGTAGCCCCACTCGTTGTCGTACCAGCCGAAGACCTTGACCAGGTCACCGTTGGCCTGCGTCAGCGGGGCGTCCACGATGCACGAGGCGGGGTCGCCGACGATGTCGCGCGAGACGATCGGGGCGTCGCTCACCCTCAGGACGCCTTTCAGCGGTCCCGCGGCAGCTTCCCGAAAAGCGTCGTTGACGTCCTGTGCGGACACCTGCTGTGCCAGCACCAGGCTGAGGTCGGTCAGCGAGCCGTCTTCGACCGGCACGCGCACGGCGATGCCGTCCAGGGTGCCCGCGAGTTCGGGGAGCACCAGGCCGACGGCGCGGGCGGCGCCGGTGCTGGTCGGGATGATGTTGACTGCGGCCGTGCGGCCGCGGCGCAGGTCCTTGTGCGGGCCGTCGAGCACGACCTGGTCGTTGGTGTAGCCATGGATGGTGGTCATCAGCCCCTTGACGATGCCGAAGCGCTCGTCGAGGACCTTCACCATGGGGGCCAGGCAGTTGGTGGTGCAGGACGCGTTGGAGATCACGTGGTCCACGCGCGGGTCGTACACGGATTCGTTGACGCCCATGACGATGGTGGCGTCGACGCCCTTGCCGGGGACGGACAGCAGCACCTTGCGTGCTCCTGCCGTCAGGTGCCGGCCGGCTTCCTCCTTGGTGCGGAAGCGGCCGGTGGCCTCGATGACGACGTCCACGCCGAGCGCGTCCCACCGGAGGTCGGCGGGGTCGCGCCGGGACGTGACCGCGATGCGGTGACCGTCCACGGTGAGGGATTCGCCGTCGTGGTCAACGGTTCGGTGAAGCCGGCCGTAGGTGGAGTCGTAGGTGAGCAGATGGGCCAGCGCAGCAGGCGAGGCGAGGTCGTTGACGGCCACCACCTCGATGGGGGTGCCGCTGCTCGCCTCCGCGCGTTCCATGACGCAGCGCAGGTAGTTCCGGCCGATGCGTCCGAAGCCGTTGATTCCGATGCGTACGGTCATCTCCGCCGCCCTTCCCGTAGGTGCCGATGCGAGTGGTGCCAGCCTGAAGGCACTGCCGCGCCAGGGTCAGGGGCGAACGGGGTGCACCTCTGGGCCGGTGGTCCCTCTTCACGGCGGGCACAGCCCGGCCCGGCCTGTCGCGGGCCGAATGGCCCGGCGGACGGGTCCTGACCGGTTCTGTCCCCCGGCCTTCCTCCGCACCACATTGGAAGCAACGACAGGCACGGGGAGCAGACGAACCCGAGGGTTCCCGGCCCGGCGCCCTGCGCGGAGCGTCGGCGCAGTCGGAGGTCGGCCGCCTTCGGCGGTATCCGGAAACCTGCGAAACGAGTGGAGACGAGAACCGTGGGCGAAAAGCGGACAGTGGGCGAAATCATGACCAGCGAGGTGGTCCTGGCACGTCCCGACACCTCCTTGGACGAACTGGCCCGCATGCTCAGCGCCCACCGGATCAGCGGCCTGCCGGTGGTGGACGACGACGACAAGGTCATGGGCGTCGTCTCCCGGACAGATCTCGCCAGGCGGCCGGGCTGTCCTGGCCGGCGCGAATCCGCGCGGCACCGGTTGGCGCGCACACTACGGCTACCGGCCGGCACCCACCCCGTCGCGGGATCCGCCCTGGCGGCCGGCGCGCTGATGACCAGCCCGGCTGTCACCGTGCATCCCGAGCAGCGCGTCGTCGACGCCGCGCGCATCATGGAACGCCGCCACGTCGACCGGTTGCCGGTGGTGGACGAGGAGGACCGCCTCATCGGCATCACCACGCGACGTGATCTGCTGCGCGTCTTCCTGAGGACGGACGAGGAGATCCTCACGGACGTCGCCCGTGCTGTCTCGGGCCGGGCGCCGGCCGCGCACCGCATCGACGGGCTCCGCATCGATGTCCGCGACGGGATGGTCACCATGGTGGGATCACCCGAACCGGCCCTCGATACCGCGGGGTTGATCAGGGCCACATGGCGCGTGGACGGTGTGGTGGGTGTGGTGAACCGGCTGACGGCCAGCCGCGAGAGCGATCACTGACGACAGGGCGGGACACCACGAGGCTCTTCCGCCGGCCGAGGGCGCCCTGGGCTGCTGAGCTGGTTCGGAGGGGCGCGCTCGCAGCCACCCTCCACGCCGCGTTGGCCGGCGCCTTGGAGCCGCCGCCGACCCGAGCCGTGCCGCCCGTCCGGCACGCCACGCGATATCGGTCCGGGGCACGTCGACTTACCCGTCCGTGGTCTGTAGGCCGAACGGCCTTGCCCGGCCGACCGGAAGTCCCGGGTTCTTGCGTGGTGCCGGTACCAGTGGCGCCGTGGCGGGGTCCGGACGGCTCTGCCCGGGAGCGGCCGTCGGCAGACAGGCTGGAAGCGATCGAGGAGGAATTCTCATGAGCGGTCTCAAGACCAGCCGGACAGCCGACGTTCAGGTCCGCAACCGAGGGCAGGTACCCGATGGCGCGGACGTGTACGCCCAGGGAAAGATGCTCGCGGTGATCGGCCACGTGCGCGAACCTGTGCCGGCCGTGCGGGTGAAGCTCACGCAAGCCGTCAACCCTTCGGCGAACCGTCCGGCAACGGCTGAGGCCGTGGTGGACGTCAACGGCCAGCTTGTACGCGCCCACGTGGCCGCGAACACCATGTTCGAAGCGGTCGACCTCCTGCAGGAGCGCCTGGCTGCCCGGCTCGCCCGGCCACGGCGGTATGGGGCGGGCGACCCCCACGGCAACGACCCGCGCACCCGGACATGGCGGTACGGCGCAGGGCACGACCACCGTCCGTACCGGCATCACCTTCCCGTCGAGGAGCGCCGGATCGTGCGGCACAAGTCGTTCGGCCTGGTCCACCAGACGCCCGAGGACGCCGTGATCGACCTGGAAGCCATGGACCACGACTTCTGGCTCTTCACGGACCTGCCCTCCGGGCGGGACAGCGTCGTCTACCGCGACGTCCGTACCGGGCGGCATCGCATGGCTTCGCTGGGACCCCTGGGTCAGGAACGGGAGGTCGACGGTCTGCTGGGCGTGAGCGCGGTTCCCGTGCCGACGAGCAGTGTGACCGAGGCCGTTTCACGGTTGCACCTCACCGGGCTGCCCTTCGTCTTCTTCAACGACACGGCCACCGGCCGGGGCTCCGTCCTCTACCACCGCTACGACGGCCACTACGGCCTGATCACTCCGTCCCCGTAGCACGCTCCGGGCGACACCGCTTGCCAAGGCCTCGGCCTCAGCCGGTCCGGTCGGACCGCTCCTGGGGCCGGCCCGCAGCCCGCCGTCCATGCCGCGCGCCCGGCCGCCGATCCCCGGATCAGTGCCGCACACCATCCGAACACCCTCACCCGGAGGAAAACATGTCACGTACCGTCATCGCCGCTGTGGACGGCTCGGCCGAGTCGCTGGCCGCCGCGGAGTGGGCCGCCCGCGAGGCGCGGATGCGCCGTCTGCCTCTGCACGTCCTGCACGTCTGGCAGGACTGGTCAACGGCCGTCGCCCACGCCCCGTTCACCGGCCGGGAGACCACGCCGGGTGAGGGGGCGACCGTCACGCAGCACTGGGCCGAGCGGGTCCCCCGTGACGCGTCCGACCGTCTGCGGGAGGGACACCCCGGCCTGGAGATCACCGTCGAGCAGGTGTACGGCCGCCCTGCGGAGGTGCTGCTCTCCGCCGCAGAGAAGGCGGAAGTCCTGGTCGTGGGTTCACGAGGCCTGGGCGGCCTGGCCGGCTTCCTGACCGGATCGGTGTCCCTGCCCGTCATCGCGCACGCCGAGCGCCCGGTCGTCGTCGTACGGGCCGGTGAGCGGGCCGAGGATGAACTGCGGCCCGGGACCGGCGACAACGGGGACCGCACGGGGCAGTACCTCGACGTGGTGCTCGGCCTCGACCTCTCCAGGCCGTGCGACGAGCTGCTCGCGTACGCCTTCGAGGCCGCCGCTGCCCGAGCGGCCACCCTGCGGGTCGTGCACGGCTGGAGCGTACCGGTGATCGACGGGTTCGACCCTGCGGCGGCCGACCCCGGCCACGGCGTCGCGCTGGGGCTGCGCGAGGCCGGCGCCCTCACCGACGTACTGCGGTCGTGGCGCGGCAAGTTCCCCCAGGTCCAGGTCAAGGAGCAGTGCATGGTGGGCCGGCCTGCGGGTCATCTTGTGGAAGCGTCGAAGGACGCCTCGCTGCTGATCGTCGGACGGCGCATACGCCGGGCGGCGATCGGAGCGCACATCGGCCCGGTCACGCACGCAGTGCTGCACCACGCCACGACGCCCGTGGCGGTCGTCCCTCATCTCTGATCGTCGCGGGCCGCACCGAAGACG
>NZ_JBSGZP010000315.1:0-8166 GCF_053611065.1 Streptomyces sp. NPDC054840 | reverse complement strand
GGCGCACTCGTATCGGCCGGGGTGCTGTACCTGCTGGTCACGGCCGGGCGGCGGACCCGCCCTGCCGAAGCCGCGCGGGACGGGGCCGACGGGGCCGGCTCGATGGACCGCCGCCGCTTCGGCCGACTGGTGGCCGCCGTCCTCGCGGCGTCGGCCGGGGCCGGGCTCGGAGCACGGCGCCTGGGCGCCCACGGTTCGGCCGACGCCACCGCCTCCCGGGCCCGCTTCCTCCTGCCCCGGCCCACCGTGCCCGCGCCGCCGGTGCCCGTCGGCGCGGATCTGCGGGTGCCCGGACTCGGCCCCTTCCTCACCCCGAACCAGGACTTCTACCGGGTGGACACCGCGCTGGTCGTCCCTCGCGTGGACGCGGACACCTGGCGGCTGCGCATCCACGGGGAGGGGGTGACGCGGCCGCTGGACCTGGATCTGCGTCAGCTGCTGGCCCGGCCGGTGGTCGAGCACGACATCACCCTCACGTGCGTGTCCAACGAGGTCGGCGGCCCGTACGCGGGCAACGCCCGGTGGCTCGGCGTGCGCCTCGGGGACCTGCTCCGCGAGGCGGGGGTGCGGCCGCCGTCCCAGGGCGGGCCCGCCGACCAGCTGGTGGCACGTTCGGTGGACGGCATGACCATCGGGACGCCGGTCGAGGCCGTCATGGACGGCCGGGCGGCCCTGCTGGCCGTCGGCATGAACGGCATGCCGCTGCCCTTCGCCCACGGCTTCCCCGTCCGAATGGTCGTACCGGGCCTGTACGGGTACGTTTCCGCCTGCAAGTGGCTCGCCGAGCTGCGGCTGACCACCTTCGCCGCCTACGACGCCTACTGGGTGCGCCGGTCCTGGGCCCAGCAGGCCCAGGTCAAGACACAGGCGCGCATCGACACCCCCCGCCCGTACGCCGACCTGTCACCGGGCCGGGTGGCGGTCGCCGGGGTGGCGTGGGCCCAGCACCGCGGGATCGAGCGGGTCCAGGTACGGGTGGACGGCGGCGCCTGGCAGGAGGCGCGACTCGGCACGGCCGACGGCGCGGACACCTGGCGCCAGTGGGTCTGGCCCTGGGAGGCCGTCCCCGGGCGGCACACCCTGGAGGTCCGCGCGACGGACGGCACGGGCGCCGTCCAGACGGGCGTCCGCACCGGAACCGTGCCCGACGGGGCGACCGGGTGGCACACCGTGAACGTACACGTCCGTGCCCTGGGCTGAGCCGTGTCGCCGACCGCGGGCGGCGGGCATCGCCGCCTTGTCAGGTGGGGGAACCGTTCAGGCGGACCGGCAGTGACTGGACGTTGTTGCTGATGAAGCTGTTCTGGTAGGGGAGTTCTCCGTCCGGGACGGCGAGGTCGAGGTCGGGGAAGCGGGTGAAGAGCCGCTCCAGGGCGATCGTGGCCTCCAGTCGCGCGAGCGGGGCCCCGGTGCAGTAGTGGGCGCCGTGGCCGAAGGCGAGGCTGCGGGCGGCGGTGGGACGGGTGATGTCGAAGCGGTCGGCGTCCGGGCCGTGGAAGGACGTGTCGCGGCCCGCCGCGCTGTAGCCGGCGAGCACCGGGGTGCCCTGCGGGATCACGGTCCCGTCGACGATCAGGTCCCGGGTGGGGTAGCGGAAGGGGAACCAGCTGACCGGGGTGTCCCAGCGCAGGGTCTCGTCCACCACGTCCGACCAGGTGGCCTTGGCGTCCAGGACCAGTGCGAGCTGGTCGCGGTGGGCGCACAGGGCACGGACCGCGTTGACGATGAGGTTGAGGGTGGTCTCGTGGCCCGCGACGAGCATCAGCCGCATGGTGCCGATGAGTTCGACCTCGGTGAGCCGGTCGCCGTCGTCCTCGCGGGCGGCGATCAGCGCACTGGTGAGGTCGTCGCCGGGGTTGGCGGCGCGGGCGGCCGCGATCGTGCCGGTCAGGGTCATGAGTTCCCGCAGGGCGAGCATCTTCTCGGCCGGGGTGATGTCGGTGGCGACGACCACCTTGTTGGTCAGGTGGTGCAGCCGGCCCCGGTGCTCGGGCTCCACGCCGAGCAGTTCGCAGATGACGTTCATCGGGAGCGGGAGGGCGAAGTGCTCGTACAGGTCGGCGGCCCCGTCCGGGGACTCGGCCGCGGCCCGCCCGAGGTCGTCGAGGAGTGCGGCGGTCAGCTCCTCGACGCGCGGCCGCAGCCGTTCCACCTGGCGGATCGTGAAGGCCTTGCCGACCAGCCCGCGCAGGCGGCGGTGGTCGGCGTCGTCCGCGGTGTGCATGCCCTGGGCGTCGGCGAAGACGCGCAGCGGCCAGTCGGGAGGGATGGTGCCGTCGTGCAGGGCGGGGAAGTGCCGGGCTCCCTTGGCCACTTCGGGGTGGGCGAGGAACTCCTTCAGCGCGTCGTGTCCCAGGACGACCGCCCCGGGGACCCCGCCGGGGAGCACGACCTCCGCCACCGCGCCGTGCTCGGCGCGCAGCCGGGCGTTGAGGGCGTGCGGGCAACCGCCGGTGGAGTCGATCACGTGCGGGGTGGGCGGGCCCTGCGGGACGGGTGAGATGGGGGACGACACGCCGGCTCTCCTGACCTGGTGGACGAAACTCGGTCAACAGTGCGGCCCGGGGGCGGGTTGGACAAGCCCGTGTCCACCCCGTCTCAGAACCAGCTGAGCGTCAGGGTGAAGGTGGTGCCCGCGGTGGATCCGGTGGCATCGCTCGCGGTGGCGGTGACCTGGAAGGCGCCGCTGCCCCAGGGTTTGCCGGTGATCCGCCCGGAGGCGCTGTCGAGGGTCAGCCCCCAGGGCAGGCCGGTGGCGGCGTACCGGACGGGGGGCTTCGCCCCGGTGGTGGCGAGCTGGACGGTGCAGGACCGGTTGAACGTGCACGTCTGCGGGCCGGGGTCGGTGAACTTCAGCCCGCCGGGGGTGGGGGTCGGTGTGGGAGTGGGCGTCGGCGTGGGGGTCGGGGTGCCGCCGCAGCCGGGGGTGGCCTCCGGTGGCAAGGGGACCCGCCAGATCTGCGTGTCGTTCTCCGAGCCCACGAGCAGGTTCGCGCAGTCGGCGTACGTCACCGTCTCCCCCTGCGACTGGGCCGGGAGGGCGACGGCCGCGAGCTTGACCCCGGCCGTGTCGTACACGGAGGCCGTATTGGCGCCCAGCGGGCCGCCACTGCGCAGGGGGTACGAGGCGCCCGTCGGCGAGAAGGCGCCGTCGGTGGCGAACACGGGACCGGGCCGGACCTCGGTGAGGGTGTTGACCTGCCCGGTCACTCCGCGGTCGCGAGGGCGGCGGCCCGTGGGGGTGTCAGGAGTCGGGACATGCGCCCAATGTGAGGGGACATCGGTGGGCCTGCCAGAGCCGATCCCCTCCCGTTCGAGCATCGTTCAATGCCGCGGGGGCATGTCCGGTCAGCGCACCGGTTCCCGGACGGGCGCCTTGTGCCCGGCTTGTGCGATGAACGCGCGGGCCGCCCGGCTGAGCGGTCGCCGGGCATGGGCGATGCCCACCGGGCGCAGCAGCGGCGGCGCGAAGGAGCGGATCTCGGCCCGGCTCCCGAAGGCTCTCGGCACCACGTCCCGGTACCAGATGAGGGAGCCCCGGCCGTCCGTCACACCCGTCACCCAGGCGAGGCGTTCGTCGACCTCCAGCGTGGGAAGGGGCCGTACCCCGAGGCAGCTGAACATGGCCTCCATCTCGGTGCGTCGGCCGGTCCCCGGCGTGGGCAGCACCATCGGCAGGCCGTCGAGCATGCGCAGGGGCATCGGGTGGGGCAGCCGGGACCCCGGCGGCGATATCAGCACCACCTCCCGTTCCTGGATGAAGTGGGTGGAGAGTTCCTTGTCGACGGGCAGGTCGACCAGGGCCAGTTCCGCACGTCCCTGGGTCACCTCCTCGACCAGGTCCTCCCTGCTGCCGTGCTGCTGGAGCCGGACGTCGACGGTCGGTTGCCGTGCGGTGAAGGACGCGATCAGGTCGGTGGCCAGGTCGAGGGCGAGGGTGGGGGTGGTGACGAGCGTCAGGACCGCCCCGGCGGCCCCGCCGTGCGGGGTGCCGATGTCGTCGATGGCCTCCACCGCGTTGAGTACGGTCCGGGCCAGCCGGACGACCCGGGCCCCCTCCGGCGTGAGGTCCACCCCCCTTCCCCGGCGGGCCAGGAGCTCGACGCCGAGATCCCGCTCCATGGCCTGCACGGCCCGGGACAGCGCGGACTGGGCGACGAAGACCGAGGCGGCGGCCCCGGTGATGGACCGGCAGTCGGCGACGGCGACGAGGTAGCGGAGCTGCGCGAGGGTGGGGGTCATGACCGGACGGTAACCGCGTGAGGCTGTACCTGTAAGGGCTCGTCGGGTGAACAACGCGCCGGGTCCGGCGTGACGGTCATGCCCGGTCGGTGGCCAGGCATGCCGGCGCGGCATTGCCCGCGAGGACGCGGTACGCCGGCCCGCGCGGCGGGGGCGGCCCGGCAGGGCGGAGAACCCGCAGGCCACCGGCTCGGACGGGGGCTGCCGGGGCTCCTCCCGGGCGGGATTTCGGGTGGCACGTGTACGTCGCGAGTGCGAAGCATCGTATTCCGCATGGCTGTTGACAGTGCAGGGCGGCCACCGCACGATGCAACGCGGCATTGCGGGTGTTTGACCACGGTTCAAGACCGCCGTACCCGCGGCGGGTTCCCCGGCCGTCGCGCGTGACCGCCACCGCACTCCCCCGTCTTCCGCCCCGCCCCGCAATGCCGTTGCACGGCTCGCCCGCTCGCCCCGTTCGGCAGCTCGCCCCGTTCGGCAGCTCGCCCCCGTTCGGCAGTGCGCCTGCTCGTCCGTTCTTCCGTCCTGCCCTGCGCCATGTCACACAGCATTGGAAGAGGAGCGCCCGTGACCCCCCACCCGCAGCCCGCCGCCACCCGTGACCTGGTCGTCGCGGTCAGCCCCTTCGAGGAACCCCACCCGGCCGTCGTGACCGCCGCCGAACGCGCCGGGGCCCTGGGCCTGCTCGACCTCGGCCGGGACGCCGACGCCGCGCGGCGCGGTTTCGCGGAGCTGGGGCGCAGGCTCGCGGGCGGCGCCCGGTACGGGGTACGGGTGCCGGCCGGCTGCCCTCTCGGCCCCGGAGAGCTGCCCGCCGCGGTGGACACCGTGCTGCTCGCCGACCCCGCCTCGCACACCACCGCGCGGATGGCCGCCTGGGCCGCGGCGGCCGGGCGGCCCCGGGTGTGGGCCGAGGTCACCGGCGCGGCCGAGGCCAGGACGGCCGTAGCCGCCGGGGCGGACGCGCTCGTCGCCAAGGGCCACGAGGGAGGCGGCCGGGTGGGCGCGGCCACCACCTTCGTCCTGCTCCAGCAGCTCCTCGGCGACCCCGCGGTCCGGGTGCCGGTACGGGCCTGCGGCGGGATCGGCCCGCACACGGCGGCCGCGGCCGTCGCGGGCGGGGCGGCCGGGGTACTGATCGACGTACAACTGGCCCTGACGGCGGAGGGCGAGGCTGGTCTCCCCGAGGAAATCACCTCGGCGCTCCGGGCGATGGACGGCTCCGAGACCCGGCTGAGCGACGGACACCGGGTGTTCGCGCGGCCCGGCCTGACCCCGCCCGAGGGGCCCGTGCACACCCTGCTCGGCGCCCGCGACCTGCGGACCCAGCTGCTTCCCGTCGGGCAGGACGGTGCCTCGGCGGCCCGCCTGGCCGCGCGGTACCGGACCACGGGCGGCGTTGTGCAGGCGGTCCGGGCGGCCGTCGCCGGACACCTGGAGGCCGCCGTACGGGCCCGGCCCCTGGCGCGCCCGCTGCCCGTCGCGCAGGGCCCGATGACGCGGGTGAGCGATCAGGCGGCCTTCGCCGCGGCGGTGGCCGCCGCGGGCGGGGTCCCGTACCTGGCGCTCGCGGTGATGGAGGGCCCGGACGTACGCCGGCTGCTGGCGGAGACGGCCGAGCGGCTCGGGGACCTGCCCTGGGGCGTGGGCCTGCTCGGATTCGCCCCGCCCGAGCTGCGGCAGGAGCAACTGGCGGCCGTGACCGAGGCCCGTCCGCCGTACGCGATCATCGCCGGCGGCACCCCGGCGCAGGCGGCCCCGCTGGAGGCCGCCGGGATCCGGACCCACCTGCACGTGCCCTCGCCCGGCCTGCTGGAGCGGTATCTCGCCGAGGGGGCGCGGCGGTTCGTCTTCGAGGGGCTGGAGTGCGGTGGACACGTCGGGCCGCGTGCCTCCTTCCCGTTGTGGGAGGAGCAGATCGAGCGGCTCCTGACCGGTCCCGAACCCGAGGCCCTGGACCTGCTGTTCGCGGGCGGGATCCACGACGAACGGTCCGCCGCCATGGCGGTGGCGGCCGCGGCCCCGCTGGCCGACCGGGGCGCGCGGGTCGCGGTGCTGATGGGCACCGCCTACCTGTTCACCGAGGAGGCCGTCGGCGCGGGCGCGGTCCTGCCGGGCTTCCAGCGCGCGGCGGTGGAGTGCGCGGACACCGTACTGCTGCACACCGCGCCGGGACACGCCACCCGGTGCGCGGCCACCCCGTACGCCGAGACCTTCGAGGCGACCCGGCGGCGGCTCACGGAGAGCGGCATCGAGCCGCGCACGGTGTGGGAGGAGCTGGAGCGGCTGAATCTGGGGCGGCTGCGGATCGCCAGCAAGGGTCTGCGCAGAAGCGCCGACGGGGGCGGGCTGGAGGCCGTCCCCGAGAAGCAGCAGGAGACGGACGGGCTGTTCATGCTCGGGCAGGCCGCCACCCTGCGCACGGGCACCACCACGATCGCGGCGCTGCACGCGCAGGTCACCGAGGGGGCCACCGCCCTGCTGGAGCGGCGGGCCAGGGAACTCACCGGCGCGGGGGCGACGGCGCAGCAGCCGCCGCGGCCGGTGGCCGACCCCCTCGACATCGCCGTCGTCGGGATGGCCTGCGCGTATCCCGGTGCCCCCGACCTCGCCGCCTACTGGGCGATGGTCCTCGCCGGGACGGACGCCGTCACCGAGGTACCGGCCGAACGCTGGGACCCGGCGCTCTACTACGACGCCGACCCCGCCCGGGCCGGTGAGCGCACCCCCTCCCGCTGGGGCGGCTTCCTCGGCCCGGTGCCCTTCGACGCCCTCGCGCACGGCATCCCGCCCGCCTCGCTCGCAGGGATCGAGCCGGTGCAGCTGCTGGCCCTGGAGATCGCGGCGCGGGCCCTCGGGGACGCCGGCTACGGCAAGGACCGCGCCTTCGACCGCTCCCGGACCTCGGTGGTCTTCGGCGCGGAGGCCGGTACCGAACTCGCCGGCGCCTACGGGCTGCGCGCGCTGCATCCGGCCTACCTGGGGGATCTCCCACCCGAATTGGACGAGCAGTTGCCGCGCCTCACCGAGGACTCCTTCCCCGGGATCCTCGCCAACGTCATCGCCGGGCGGATCGCCAACCGGCTGGACCTGGGCGGCGCGAACTGCACGGTCGACGCCGCGTGCGCGTCCTCGCTTGCCGCGCTGGACCTCGCCTGTCGCCAATTGCGCGATCACGACAGCGACATGGTGCTGTGCGGGGGCGCCGACGTGCACAACGGCATCAACGACTACCTGATGTTCGCCTCCGTCCGCGCCCTGTCGCCCGGCGGCCGCTGCCGGCCCTTCGACGCGGCCGCCGACGGAATCGCGCTCGGCGAGGGCGTGGGCGCCCTCGTCCTGAAGCGCCTCGCGGACGCGGAGCGCGACGGAGACCGCGTGTACGCCGTGATCAAGGCGGTCGGCGCCGCCGGCGACGGCCGTTCCCTCGGCCTGACCGCGCCCCGGCCGGAAGGGCAGCGGCGGGCCTTGGAGCGCGCGTACGCCCGGGCCGGCATCACGGCGGACGAGGTGGGCCTGATCGAGGCGCACGGTACGGGCACGGTCGTCGGGGACAGCACCGAACTGGCCGTACTGAGCAAGCTGTTCACCGCATCCGGGGCCGAGCCCGGGTCCTGCGCGCTAGGCTCCGTCAAATCGCAGCTCGGGCACACCAAGTGCGCGGCCGGGCTGGCGGGGCTGATCAAGGCGGCCCGGGCGGTCCACACCGGCGTGCGGCCCCCGACCCTGCACATCGACTCGCCCAACCCGGCATGGCGGGCGGAGAGCAGCCCGTTCTCCTTCGACAGCGAGGCCCGGCCCTGGCCGGTGCCCGCGGAGCGGCGGATCGCCGGGGTCAGCGCCTTCGGCTTCGGCGGCACCAACTACCACGCCGTGCTCGCCGGTTACGGCGGTTCGGAAGAGCCCCGGCTCGGCCTGGAGGAG
>NZ_JBSGZP010000314.1:0-8188 GCF_053611065.1 Streptomyces sp. NPDC054840 | reverse complement strand
GCGCAGAACTCGCGGCCCAGGCGGGACTGACTCCTCAGGCCGTCAGCAAGATCACGGCCCGGCTCGGCGCGGACGGGCTGATCGCGGAGGCCGGGCGCGCCGCGTCCACCGGCGGCAAGCCGCGCACCCTGCTGCGGCTGGTGCCGGAGGCGCGGCACGCGGTCGGGGCGCACTTGGACCGCGACGAGCTCCGGGTGGTCCGGGTGGACCTGGCGGGCCGCGTCGTCACCGAGAGCCGTGGTCCGCTGGACTTCGCGGTCGGCCCGGACGCGGTGATGGAGGCCGTCGTACGGGCGGTCGCGCAGGTCCGCGAACCGGCCGGGCCGCCGCTGCTGGGCGTGGGGGTGGCCGCGCCGGGGCCGCTCGACCACCGTTCCGGAGTGATGGGCCGGGTGACCGGGTTCCCGGAGTGGGAGGGCTTCCGGCTGCGGGAGCTGCTGGAGGGGCGGCTGGGGGTGCCGGTGCTGGTGGACAAGGACACGAACGCGGGCGTGGCCGCCGAGGGGTCCGGACGGTCCGGGGGGTCCGGGCCCGGGACTTCCGTGTACCTGCATGTGGCGACCGGGCTGGGTGCGGGACTGTGGCTGGGCGGTGGGATCTACCGGGGTGCGCGCTCGGCGGCGGGGGAGTTCGGGCATCAGGTGATCAGCCTGGACGGCCCGCCGTGTCCCTGCGGGGCGCGGGGATGTACGGAGGTGCTCTGCCTGAGGGCGGTGGCTCAGGGCGATCTCGCCGAGGCGGCGCGAATCCTGGGGGTGGGAGCGTCCAACCTGGTCGCGCTGCTGGACGTGGACCGGGTGCTGCTCGGCGGGCGGGTGGTGACGGCGGCGCCGGGGGTCTTCCTGAGCGGCGTCCGGGAGGTGCTGGCGGAACGGGCGGCGGTGCCGGCCGCCATGCCGGTGGTTGCTCTCGCGCGGGTGGGGGTGGCCGAGGGGGCGGCGGAGCTGGCGCTCGGGCCGACGTTCGGGCGGCGGGCGGGGTGAGTGGCGGGTGCGGTGCCGGGTGCGGGGTGCGGCGTGCCGGTGCGGGGTGCGGGGTTCGGTGCCGGCCCCAACGTGCGCTGCCGGGTGCGGCGCCGTTGCCGGGGGCGCTGCCCCCGAACCCACGCGCCTCAAACGCCGGCGGGGCTGGAAGGGCGCCTCAGCCGCCCGGGCTGGAAAGGCGCCTCGAACGCCGCCCGGGCTGGAAGGACGCTCCAAACCCGGCGGGGCTGGAGGGGCGCCTCAAACGCCGGCGGGGCTGGAGGGGCGCCTCAAACGCCAGCCCGGCTGGAAGAGGTCGCGGGGCTGGGTGGGCTTAGGGAGTGGGACGGGCTTGACCCCGTGCGTCATTCGGGCGTAAACCGGAACGACTCAGGCGTGGCTCCCGAGGAGGGGTCGCGCGGGGGTGGCAAGGTGCGGGCAGGCCGGGGTGATTGTCACCTCGTCCGATCATCGTCCCGTCCGGCGAGCAGCGAAGGTCTTCCATGCGACTGCGCAAAGCCCTTGCCCTCACCGCCGCCCTCTCCGCCGCCCTGGTCACCACCACCGCATCCACCGCCGGAGCCGACATCGGTGCCGGCGGCGGACGCCCCGCCCCCGTGTTGCCCTCGCGCGCGCAGGCCACCTGCGGCGACGGGAAGAGCACCGCCTTCCCCATCGGGGCGCGGATCCGCGGCGGTCCGGCCGTGTACCGCACCGGTGCCGGTCCGCAGACCTGGTACCTGGACCTGACCAACACCACCGACTCCGAGTGCACGGCCATCCACCCGATCGTCGTCTTCACGGACAAGGCCCGCACCCTGCGCCCCGCTCACCTGCACATGGAGTTCGACGCCCCGGGCGGCACCTTCCCCGTCAGCCTGGAGCACAGCGACCGCGACGAGATCATCGCCATCTTCGACGGTGGGGACGCCTTCCCCGGTTTCACCGTCGGCCCCGGTGGCTCCATGACCGTCAGGGTGGGCCTCTCCTTCGCCGCCGACGCGCCCGTCGGGGAGGTCGTCGCCGACGCCGCCCTCGTCCAGCGCAAGGGGGACGACGGCGACTGGATCGGTGAGGCGGGCGGCTACCGCTTCTCCGTCGAGCGGCCGGAGGATCCCGTCGAGGCGGGCTCCCTCGCCCACACCGGCCCGCGCGAGTGGGCGTACGGCACGGGCGCCGTGGCCGCGCTCGCCACCGGCGGCGGGCTGCTGCTGGGGGCCCGTAGGCTGCGCCGTTCCCCACGCTGAACCGCCGGTGCGGGGCCCCGCCGTTCCCCACGCCGAACCGCCGGTGCGCGGGCCCCGCCGTTCCGCACGCTGAACCGCCGGTGCAGTGCCCGCGCCTCCGTCACCTCGCCGCGCCGACCGGCCCGCATAGAGTCCCCCCGTGGAAGAACAGACTCAGCGGCACCGCCCCGGCTCACCCGTGCGTTCCGGCATTCCCGAACACGGCCGCATCCCCAAGTACTACGCCGTCAAGGCCCGGCTCGCCGAGCTCCTCGACGAGCTCGGCGAGGGCGGCACGCTGCCCACCGAGCGTGATCTCGCCGAGCGGTACGAGGTGTCCCGCGAGACCGTCCGCCAGGCCCTGCGCGAACTGCTGCTGGAAGGCCGGCTGCGCCGCTCCGGCCGCGGGACCGTCGTCGCCGGCCCCAAGCTGGAGCAGCCGCTCTCCCTCGCCAGTTACACCGAGGGCGTACGCCGCCAGGGCCGCCGTCCGGGTCGTCATCTCATCGGCCTGGAGCAGTTCCGCTGCCCGACCGACGTTGCTCCCGGCATCGGAGCCGAGCCCGGCGAGCCCGTCTGGCACCTGGAGCGGGTCCTGCTGGCCGATGACGAGCGCGTCGGCTTGGAGAGTACGTACATCCGGGTGGCCCGGGCGCCTCGCCTGGACAGCGATTTCCAGCCGGACTCCTCCTTCTACGGGTACCTCCGCGACAGCCTCGGCATCTCCTTCGGTGAGGCCGACGAGAAGCTGGAGACGGTGCTGGCGACCCCCCGTGAAGCCCTGCTGATCGGCACCCCGCCCGCACTCCCCATGCTGTTGATCCACCGCTTCTCGCGGGACCGGGACGGCCGGCCGCTGGAGCGGGTGCGTTCGCTCTACCGTGGTGATCGGTTCAGCTTCACGACCCGCCTAAGCGCCGATTAGCCCCCGCGTAATCGCCGCGAACCAGCTAGAAAGGGACGCATTCACATCACAAAAAAATAACGGGTCTAGGCCAAGTGTTGAGGGCTGTTCACCGGGGCGTCGCCGGACGGATCCTCCCGGGCCACGGGCCGGCACCACCGTTGGCGGCGTGAGAGTCATAGTCGTCGGAGGCGGCGTGGTCGGCACCATGCACGCCTGGCAAGCAGTCGAACGCGGCCACGAGGTCGTCCAGATCGAGCGAGAGGCGGAGGCCCGCGGCGCGTCCCTGCGTAATTTCGGCCAGATCTGGGTCAGCGGACGGGCCGGGGGAGAGGAGCTCGACACCGCCCTGCGGGCCCGCGAGCTCTGGGAGCGCATCGGCGCGGAGGTGCCCGGCCTGGGCTTCCGGGCCAACGGCTCCCTCACCCCCGTCCGCACCCCCCGCGAACTCGCGGTCGCCGAGGCGGCCCTGGCCCGCCCGGACGCCGCCGCCCGCGGCTACAAGCTGCTCACCGCGGCCGAGGCGCGGGAGATCAACCCGGCCCTGCGCGGCGCGTTCGAGGCCGCGCTGTGGTGCGAACGGGACGCGGCCGTCGAGCCGCGCACCGCGCAGCTCCACCTCCGCGAGGCCCTGCGTACCCGAGCCGCCGGCCGCTACACCTTCCTCCCCGGCCGCGAGGTCCGCGAGGTCGTCGGTCACGGCGCCGTCCGCGACGACCACGGGGACGTCCACCGCGGTGCCGCCGTCGTCCTCGCCACCGGCGCCTGGCTGTCCGGCCTGGTCCGCGAACTGGCCCCCGACCTGCCCGTACGCCGCGTCCGCCTCCAGATGATGCAGACCGACCCGCTCGGCGAGCCCCTGACGACCTCGGTCGCGGACGCCGACAGCTTCCGCTACTACCCCGCCTACGAGTCCCCCGCACTCGACGCCCTCAACGCCGGGCAGGAGCAGGCGCCGATCGCCGCCGAGCACAAGATGCAACTGCTGATGGTCCAGCGCCGGGACGGCGGACTGACCATCGGCGACACCCACGAGTATGCGCACCCCTTCGCCTTCGACACCCTCGAAGATCCTTACGAGCACGTCGCCGCCGTGGCCGAGTCCTTCCTCGGCCGCCCCCTGCCGAGGATTCGACACCGCTGGGCAGGTGTGTACGCGCAGTGCACCGACACCACCCGCGTCGTCCACCGCCGGCTGGTGGCCGACGGCGTCTGGCTGGTGACCGGACCCGGCGGGCGCGGCATGACCTGCTCGCCCGCCATAGCCGAGACCACCGCGAACGAACTGGGCTGGTAAGTCAGATGAGCAACGGCAACGGCAACGGCAAGACCAACAGCAACAGCAACGGCATGAGCAACGGCAGTAGCAATGGCAGTGGCAACAGCAGCAGCAGCAACAGCGACAGCGACGTCGCGAACGGGACCGACCACAGCCGCCGCAAGCTGGTCGTCCTCGACATGGCCGGCACCACCGTCGCGGACGGCGGCCTCGTAGAGCGCGCCTTCGAGCAGGCCGCCGAGCGCCTCGGTGTCGAAGCCGGCACCCCGGACCACGCCGAGAAGCTCCAGTACGTCCTCGACACCATGGGCGAGTCCAAGATCTCGGTCTTCCGCCACCTCTTCGGTACGGAGGAACTCGCCCGCCGCGCCAACTCCGCCTTCGAGGAGGCCTACGGCGCCCTCGTCGACGGCGGCCTCGTCACTCCGCTGCCCGGCGCCCGCGCCGCGATCGAGCAGCTCCGCGCCGACGGCCGCACCGTCGTCCTGACCACCGGCTTCGCCCGGGTCACCCAGGACGCCATCCTCGACGCCCTCGGCTGGCAGGACCTCGCCGATCTCAGCCTCTGCCCCGCCGACACGGGGGGTCGCGGCCGCCCGTACCCCGACCTGGTGCTGACCGCTTTCCTGCGCACCGGCGCCGTGGACGACGTGAGCGACGTCGTGGTCGCGGGCGACACCGCCTACGACATGCTCAGCGGCCGCCGCGCCGGAGCCGGGACCGTGGCGGGCGTCCTCACAGGCGCCCACGACCGCGCGGCGCTCACGCGGCACGGCGCGACCCACGTCCTGGCCTCCGTCACCGAACTCCCCGCCCTCCTCCTGGAGTCGCCGTGAGCGGTATCCGCTTCGACGGCGTCAGCGTCGCCTACGGCGGCAACACCGTCCTGGACTCCCTCGACCTGACCGTCGAACCGGGCGAGGTGCTGGCTCTGCTCGGCCCCTCCGGCTCGGGCAAGACCACGGCCCTGCGCGCCGTCGCCGGCTTCGTACGGCCCGTCGCGGGACGCGTGCTGATCGGCGGCCGGGACGTCACCGCGCTCCCGCCGCACAAGCGCGGCATCGGCATGGTCGTCCAGCAGTACGCGCTCTTCCCGCACATGCGGGTCGAGGACAACGTCGCCTTCGGCCTCAAAGCCCGGAAGACCGCGAAAGCCGAGATCCCGGGGCGCGTCGCCGAGGCGCTGGAGATGACCGGCATGGCGGCGTACGCCGAGCGCTACCCCCGCGAGCTCTCCGGCGGGCAGCAGCAGCGTGTGGCCATCGCCCGCGCCCTGGCCATCCGGCCCGGGGTGCTCCTGCTCGACGAGCCGCTGTCCGCCCTCGACGCGCAGCTGCGCTCCGGAATGCTCGCCGAACTGGCCCGTCTGCACCGGGAACTTCCCGGCGTATCGATTCTGTACGTCACCCACGACCAGGTGGAGGCGCTCACGCTGGCCGACCGGATCGCCGTCATGGACAAGGCCCGGCTGCAGGACTGCGGGACCCCGCAGGAGCTGTACCGGGCCCCGCGCACCGAGTTCACCGCCTCGTTCGTCGGCAACGCGAACCTGCTGCCGGTGACGGTGGCCGAGCACGGAGCGGTCTTCGAGG
The DNA here is from genome assembly GCF_053611065.1 of Streptomyces sp. NPDC054840. NCBI lineage: Bacteria > Bacillati > Actinomycetota > Actinomycetes > Kitasatosporales > Streptomycetaceae > Streptomyces > Streptomyces sp. NPDC054840. Next base: position 2,225 of record NZ_JBSGZP010000314.1, on the reverse strand, counting down.
GCCGGACCCTGGCCCTCGACCGCGGCCGCGCGGTGCCGGGCGCGACGGCCACCCTGTGCGTACGGCCGCACCTGCTCGGCCTCGGGACCGGCCCCAACGCGCTGAGCGGCACCATCACCGAGGTCCAGTGGCGCGGCTCGACGCACCGGCTGTACGTGGATGTCGCCGGCCACCGCGTGAAGGCGGACCTCCCCGAGCTGCGGGAGACTCCGGCGCTGGGGGACCGGGTCACGCTGCACTTCGAGCCGCGGGACGCGGTGCTGTTGGGGGCGGGGGTGTCGTCCCGTGCCTGACGCCTCGCGGCGGGCCGCGCCCCCTGTGAGTCGGGGCTCCGCCCCGGGCCCCGCGCCTCAAGCGCCGGCGGGGCTGGGTGGTGCGGGCTCCGTCCCCGACCCCGCGTTTCAAGCGCCGGCGGGGCTGAACGATCCGCGCTCCGCCCCGCGCCCCGCGCCTCAGGCGCCGGCGGGGGTGAAAGGTCGGGGCTCCGCCCCCGCCTCCGGGCGTCCGGCGCCGGCGCGGCCGCATGTACGGATGCCGCGCGGCTTGTGGGCGTTGCCGCCCGTCGTCGTGCTCGGGTTGGTGTTCCTGTATCCGCTCGGACTGGTCGTCCAGCAGTCGTTCAGCCCCGAGGACGGCGGTGGCGCCCTCCACGCGTACGCCTCCGTCTTCGCCTCGCAGAGCTTCCGCGAGGCCCTCGGGACCACTGTCTGGCTGGCCGTCGGCGCGACCGTCGGCTGCCTCGTACTCGGTTTCGTGCTCGCGCTGATCATCGCCTTCGTGCCCTTCCCCGGGGCCCGCGCCGTCGCCAAGTTCATCGATGTCTTTCTCTCCTTCCCCTCCTTCCTCATCACCCTCGCCCTCCTCTTCGTCTACGGAACGGTCGGCATGGCCAACGGCCTCGTCACCGACCTCACCGGAGCCGCCGAGGGACCCTTCCACTTCCTCACCACCCCCTGGGGCGTCCTGCTCGCGGAGATCACGTACTTCACGCCCTTCGTGATGCGCCCGCTGCTCGCCGCCTTCTCCCAGCTGGACACCGCCCAGCTGGAGGTCGCCGCCGGCCTCGGCGCCCGGCCCGCCCGGATCGTCCGGCAGGTGATCCTGCCCGAGGCCCTCCCCGCCCTCGCCGCAGGCGGCAGCCTCGTCCTCGTCATGTGCCTGAACGAGTTCGGGATCGTCCTGTTCACCGGCGCCAAGGACGTCACGACCCTCCCGATGCTCGTCTACGGCAAGGCCATCCTCGAATCCGACTACGCGGCCGCCTGCGTGGTCGCCGTCGTCAACATCGCGATATCCGTCGGCCTGTTCGGCCTCTACCGGGTGGTGGGCAAGCGTGCTGCTGCATAGCAAGAGCGGCCGCCGGGCCGCCTGGGGCCTGTTCGGCCTCCTCTTCCTGCCGCTGTTCGCCCTGCCCCTGCTCGTCGTGGTCGCGGCCTCCTTCGCCACCCACTGGTCCGGGGCCCTCCCCTCCGGACCGACCACCGGGAACTACGCGGCCGCCGTGCGCGGGGAATCCCTCCAGGCCCTGACCACCAGCCTGGTCACCGCCCTCGCGGCCAGCCTCCTCGCGCTCGTCGTCGGCACCTGGGCCGCGCTGGCCGCGGCCACCCTGCGCACGCGCACGAAGCGGGTCCTGGACGCGCTGTTCATGCTGCCCGTCGCCGTGCCGTCCGTGGTCGTCGGCCTCGCCGTGCTCGTCGCCTTCAGCCGGCCGCCGGTCCTGCTCAACGGCACCGGCTCGATCGTCATCCTGGCGCACACCATCCTCGTCACGGCGTTCGCCCACCAGTCGGTTTCGGCGGCGATCGTACGGCTCGATCCCGCGTACGAGCAGGCGGCGGCCTCCCTGGGGGCCCGTCCCGCGTACGTGCTGTGGCGGGTCCGACTTCCCCTCCTGCTGCCCTCCCTCACGGCCGCGGCCGGTCTCTGCTTCGCCCTGTCCATGGGCGAGCTGAGCGCCACGATGATGCTCTATCCGCCGGACTGGGTGCCCCTCCCGGTCCGCGTCTTCACCGCCACCGACCGCGGTTCGCTCTACGGCGGCTCCGCCGTCGCCGTGCTCCTGATGGCCACCACCCTGCTGGTTCTCCTGGCCGTCTCCCGCGTACGCACCAGAGCCTCGTACCGCTGAACCACGTACTCCCACCCCCCACCCCCGCCGACTCCTTTCCCCACGTCCCCTAAGGAAGTTCCATGACCGGCAAGAGACTCCTCCGTGCCGCCAC
>NZ_JBSGZP010000313.1:0-8201 GCF_053611065.1 Streptomyces sp. NPDC054840 | reverse complement strand
ACATCACCAACATCGGTGGCTCGGAGGACCAGTTGACCGAGGTGACGTCACCCGGGGCCGAGCAGACGCTGCTCAGCCGGCGCGAGAGCACCGGGCTCGGGGCCGATCTCGTACGGACGACGGGTTCGGTGAGGGTACCCGCGGGTGGCACCGTCACCATGTCCCCCTTCGAGCTGAGCGTCACGACCCGGGTGAAGGAGATGCGGTGGCAGGCGGGCGACATCGTGCCGTTCGTCCTCCACTTCCGGTACAGCGCACCGGTCGAGGTGGTGGCGGTGGTGGTCCGGCCCGGCACCTGACCTCGGGTATCCGAAGGTGCTCCCGGGGCAGCCCCTGCCATCTTGTGTCCATGGGGGAACTGGTCGAGCAGGTCGATGAGCGGGACCACGTCGTGGCGGTCGTGGACCGCGCCGAGGCGATTCGGGAGGGCTGGCTGCACCGCGTCGCGACGATCGTGTGCCACGACGGCGATGGACGGGTCCTGGTGCACCGGCGACCGGACGACGCCTCCCGCTTCCCAGGGCAGTTCAACTGGATGCTCGGTGGCGCCGTCGGCGTCGGCGAGTCCTACGAGCAGGCCGCGGCCAGGGAACTGGCGGAGGAGCTCGGGGTGCACGCCGCTCCCCGCCTCGTGCTCACATTCCTGTGCGCCGGAGCGATCAGCCCTTACTGGATGGGCCTTCATGAAGCCGTGGTCACGACACCGGTTCGGCCCGACCCCGGGGAGGTGGCCTGGTTCGACTGGCTGACCGGGCCCGAACTCGATGAGCTCGTCCGCAGCTCCGAGTTCGTCCCGGACGCCCGTGAGGCGTTCGACCGGTATCGCGCCCTGGGGACCGCGAGCAGCCCTTGAGCCGGGGATGCCCTTCGGTCCACGCACCGCTCGCCGGGTTCGGGCCGATGCCGGCTCCCGCACCCTCCCCCGCTCGCGCTCGCGCTCGCGCTCACGAAGAGTGACGTACGACCACGGCGTGCACAGCTTCAAGCCGCCGGTAGAGGGGTATGGGGCTTGAGGGAACTTCCCGAGGAGGCGACATGCCTGCCACTCTCCGTACTGAGGCCGGTTCCGCGCCGCAGCGGGACATTCGCGAGATTCGCGATCCGCAGTCCGTGAGCACCGCTGAGGCCCACGACCTGTCGGTCACGCTCTTCCGGCGCCTGCGCGCGCTGGACGAGGGGACCGCAGAGTACTCGTACGTGCGGAACACCCTGGTCGAACTGAATCTGAGCATGGTCAAGTACGCGGCCACCCGCGTCCGCCACGTCGGCGCACCGTGGGAAGACGTCATGCAGGTCGGCACCATCGGCCTGATCAAGGCCATCAACAGGTTCGATCCGGACCGCGGGTTCGAATTCATGTCGTTCGCCCTGCCCACCATCGTGGGAGAGATCAAGCGGTACTTCCGCGACACGACCTGGGCCGTCCGCGTACCGCGCCGGCTCCAGGAGCTGCGCATCGACCTGGCCAAGGCGAACGACGCCCTGGAGCAGGAGCTGGGCCACGCTCCGCGGGCGCAGGAGCTCGCCGAGCGGCTGGACATCACCGTGGAGCAGGTCTGCGAGGGCCGTGTCGCGGCCAACGGCTTCACCAGCCTGTCCCTCGACGTCCCCGTGACGGCGGAAGACGACACGCCCCCCGGCCTGTCGGCCCGCAGCCTCGGCGTCGAGGAGAGCCGCTACGAGACGGTCGAGGACCTGGAATCGCTCAAACCGCTGGTGGGAGAACTGTCCGAACGGGACCGGACGATACTTGCCCTGCGTTTCGGGGAGGAGCTGACCCAGGCCGAGATCGGCGAGCGCCTGGGCATGTCCCAGATGCACGTGTCCCGGCTGCTGGCCCGCATCCTGGGCCGGCTGCGGGAGGGACTGCTCGCCGAGGGTCCCCGGGCCGAGGTGGCATGAGGCGCTCCCCCTTCCGCACCGGACGCACAGGCATATCGCGCTGGAACCCGGGCAGGCGCAGCAGTGCACGACGGAAGGGTGGTGCCGCATGGTCCCGGAAGCGAAGGGTGAACGCTTCACCGTGGGGGTCCAGGACGTGGACGGAGCCGTCGTCCTCGCGCTCGCGGGGGAACTGGACCACGACACCGCGCAGCCGCTGCGGGAAGCGCTCGACGGGGCACTCGCCCCGGGGCGTCGGTTGCTGGTCGATCTGGCAGGGCTCGGATTCTGTGATTCCACGGGGTTGAACGTGCTGCTGAATACCCGCCTCGCCGCTCAGGCGGCGGGAGCCAGTCTGGAACTGGTCGGCCTGCACGGACCCGTTGCCCGGATGTTCCGGATCACCGGGGCGGACGGTGTCTTCCCCGTCCATCCCGATGTCGGGGAAGCCCTGAGGACGACACGCGGGCGAGGGGCCTGAGCGTCATGGAGCTGCCCGGGCCGTCAGACCGGACCTGGAGCCTGGTGCTGGCCGGAGCCACCGACGTCGTCTCGCGCAGCCGCGACTTCGCCCGCCGGGCACTGACGGCCTGGCACTGGCTCCCCGGGACAGGAGAGAACGAACGCGAGACCGCCGAGGACGTGCTCCTGCTGGTCTCGGAGGTGGTGGCCAACGCCTGCCTGCACGGCGGAGGACCCCGCGCACTCGTCCTGGACTGCTCGGCCGAGCGGCTGCGGATCGAGGTCACCGACGGCAACCCCGCCCCGCCGGTACGCGTGCCCGCACGCGGGCCGGGCGACCGGGGGCAGCCGGGCGGTCACGGACTGCTGATCGTGGAACGTCTGGCCCGTGACTGGGGCTCGGAACCGGGAGCGGACGGCAAGCGCGTCTGGTGCGAGGTTCCGTGCCCCCCGGGTGTCCGCGTTCCCGGATGACGATGGCGAACCCGTTGGTCGCAAACCGGATGGTGACGGACGACGCGACGGACCGTCTGGTGGCTGGCCGGACGATTGCCTGCCGGCCGGGGGACCGGCACTGCCGGACCGTTCCCTGTCGCTTCTCCCGGGATGTCCCGGGCCGCACCACGTGTCACAGTGGTTGCGGAGGCGTCCATGGACGATGCGCGACAACGCCCTGAGCTGGGCGAGGAGGCGCTGAGGCGGCTTCTGGACGGGCTGACGGCCGTCCGCGACGGAGACTTCCTCACCCGGCTGCCGGCCGACTCGGAAGGGCTCCTGGGCGAGATCGCCACCGTCTACAACGGCATGGTCGAGCAGTTGTCCCTGGTCACGTCGGAGGTGACCCGGGTGGCGCGCGAGGTCGGCGGCCAGGGACTGCTCGGCGGGCACGCGCAAGTACACCGGGTGAGCGGCATCTGGCAAGAGCTGGCCACCGGGGTCAACACCATGGCCGACAACCTCACCTCCCAGGTCCGCTCGATCGCCCAGGTCGCCACCGCGGTCGCGGGCGGCGACCTCACCCGCAAGATCCGGGTGGAGGCGAGCGGCGAGATCCTCGAACTGAAGGAGACCATCAACACGATGGTCGACCGGCTCTCCTCCTTCGCGGAGGAGGTCACACGCGTCGCCCGCGAGGTCGGCACGGAGGGCAAGCTGGGGGGCCAGGCCACCGTGCAGGGCGTCTCCGGTACCTGGAAGGACCTGACCGACAACGTCAACTCCATGGCCGACAACCTGACCAACCAGGTGCGCAACATCGCCCAGGTGACCACGGCGGTCGCCCAGGGCGATCTCACGCGCAAGATCGACGTCTCCGCCCGGGGCGAGATCCTGGAGCTCAAGACCACCATCAACACCATGGTCGACCAGCTCTCCTCCTTCGCCGCCGAGGTCACCCGCGTCGCGCGCGAGGTCGGCAGCGAGGGCAAGCTGGGCGGCCAGGCAGAGGTGGAGGGTGTCTCCGGTACCTGGAAACGGCTCACCGAGAACGTCAACGAGCTGGCCGGCAACCTGACCCGGCAGGTGCGCGCCATCGCGGCGGTGACCAGTGCCGTGGCCGAGGGCGACCTCACCCGGTCGATCCGGGTCGAGGCCCCGGGCGAGGTCGGGGATCTGAAGGACAACATCAACGCGATGGTCGAGTCGCTGCGCCTGACCACCCGCGCCAACCAGGAACAGGACTGGCTCAAGACCAATCTCGCCCGGGTCTCGGCTCTGATCCAGGGAACCCGCGACCTCACCGACCTGGCCCAGCTGATCATGAACGAGGTACCGCCGCTGGTGAACGCCCAGTACGGCGCCTTCTTCCTCGCCGAGGACGATCAGGAGGGCAGGTACCTGATCATGCGGGCCGCCTACGGGATGCCGGACGACCCCGCCGCTCCCCCGCGCCGTTTCCGCTTCGGCCAGTCGCTGGTGGGGCAGGCTGCCGGCGGTCGCCGCACCCTCACCGTGGAACGGGTGCCGCCCGGGTACGCCACCATCGCTTCCGGTGCCGGCGCCGCCGAGCCGGCCGTCCTCGTCGTCCTGCCCATCGTGGTGGAGGGCCAGGCGCTCGGCGCTGTCGAACTGGCCTCGCTCGCCCCGTTCAGCCCCATCCACCGGGACTTCCTCGACCATTTCATCGAAGCCCTCGGCGTGAGCGTCAGCGCGCTGATCGCCAACGCCCGTACAGACGAGCTGCTGGAGCGGTCGCAGAGCCTGACTGCCGAACTGAGTTCCCAGTCCCAGGAACTCCAGTCCCGACAGGGCGAACTGCAGCGTTCCAATGCCGAGCTGGAGGAGAAGGCGGCCCTGCTGGCCGATCGGAACCGGGACATCGAGCGCAAGAACCTGGAGATCGAACAGGCGAGGCGGGAACTGGAGGTACGCGCCCAGCAGCTGTCGCGGACCTCCATGTACAAGTCGGAGTTCCTGGCCAACATGAGCCACGAACTGCGCACTCCGCTCAACAGCCTGCTGATCCTGGCCCAGTTGCTGTCACGCAACCCGGACGGGAACCTGACCGACAAGCAGGTCGACTACGCCGAGGTCATCCACTCCGCCGGCTCCGACCTGCTCCAGCTGATCAATGACATCCTCGACCTGTCGAAGGTCGAGGCGGGCAAGATGGACCTGCACCCCGAGGTCTTCCCGCTCCAGCAGCTCCTGTCCTCCCTCGACGCCACCTTCCGGCCCGTCGCGGCCGCCCGCGAGCTGGAGTTGCGGGTCGTCACCGGGGGTGGGTTGCCCGACGAACTGTTCACCGACCAGGCCCGGCTGAGGCAGGTCCTGCGCAATCTGGTCGCCAACGCGGTGAAGTTCACCGAGCAGGGGCACGTGGAGCTCCGGGTGGACCGGGCGACCGCGACCGAGCTGCCGCCCGCGCTGGGCCAGGGCGACAGGCCCGTCGCGGCCTTCCGGGTCTCCGATACGGGCATCGGCATACCAGAAGATCGGCTGGAGACCGTGTTCAACGCCTTCCAGCAGGGCGACGGCACCACCAGCCGCCACTACGGGGGCACCGGGCTGGGCCTGTCCATCAGCAGAGAGGTGGCCCACCTGCTGGGCGGCCTGATCGAAGCACGGTCCACGCCGGGGGAAGGCAGCGTGTTCATCCTCTTCCTTCCGATCCGGACGCCGGAGCAGGCCGCGCTGCGGTCCGCGGCGCCGTCGGGGGTCTCCGGCACGGCTTCCCCCGACGCCCCGCCGGCCGGCGCGGCGGCTCCCGGCCCTCTGCCGCATCCGCCCGCCGACGTGGTCCAAGGCTCCGTACCGGCCGGTCAACCTCCCGACGAAACCGCGGCGGCACCCGGCCCCACCGTCCTCGTCGTGGACGACGACGCCCGCAACGTCTTCGCGCTCACGGAGATCCTCCGGCGCGAGGGCATGCGGGTGCTGCGGGCCGAGGACGGCCGCACCGGCCTGGAGCTCCTGGCCGGGCGGGACGACGTGGACCTCGTCCTGATGGACGTGATGATGGCGGGCATGGACGGCTACGCCACCACTGCCGCCATCCGCGCGCTGCCCGGGTACACGAACGTCCCGATCGTCGCCGTCACCGCGCAGGCCATGCCCGGCGACCGCGAGAAGGCGCTGGCCGCCGGAGCCGACGACTACGTCACCAAGCCGGTCGACGCCGACGACCTGGCCGCGCGCATCCACACCTGGCTGACGTGACCCCGTCCCCTCTTCTTTCCTCTATTGCAGGATTTGGACGAGGACCAGGCTCGTGTCGTCGTCCGTGTCCCCCCGCACCTCGGCCAGCAGTCTGTCGGCCATGGCGTCGAGCTCGGCGCCCGCATGCCTCTCCACGACCCGTGTCAGACGCTCCATCCCGTCGTCCAGCGAGCTGTGGCGTCGCTCGACGAGCCCGTCGGTGTAGAAGACCAGCAGGTCCCCGGCTCGCAGCGGAGTCACCCGCTCCGTGTAGACGACCGAGGGCAACGCGCCCAACAGCACGTCCCGGGGAGTGTCGAGCAGCACCGCCCGGCCCTCCCTGAGCAGGATCAGCGGCAGATGGCCGGCGCTGGACCACCGCAGGATCCGGCCGTGCGGGTCGTAGTGGGCGCAGACCGCGGTGGCCGTGGACTGCCGCGGGTCGGCGAACGCCACCCTGTTGAGCCAGCCCATCAGCTGCCCGGCGGAGCCGCCGGTGAAGGCCAGCCCCCGCAGGGCGTTGCGCAGCGCCACCATGGTGGTCGCCGCGCCGACCCCGTGCCCGGCGATGTCGCCGACCACCAGCATCACCCGGTCCCCGGGCAGCGGCAGCACCTCGTACCAGTCGCCGCCCACCCGGTAGTCCTGGGCGGCGGGCCGGTAGCGAGCGGTGACGAGGAGCCCGGGGAGCCTGATCGAGGCCGGTACCTCGGGCAGGATGGCCTTCTGGAGCTGGAGGACGAACTGGTGGCGCAGCGCGGCCTGCGCCTGCGCGGCGGTGAGCTGGTCATAGGTGACGCCGAGGGCCAGCTCGGTCCGGTGCTGGGCGGAGACGTCCTGGAAGATCCCGGTGATCGCCACGGTGACGGACCCTTTCAGGAGCGGTTCCGCGCTGATCCGGACGTGGCGCATTCCGCCGTCGTCCCGGAGCACCCGGATCAGGGTGTGCGCGCCTTCCTGACGTACGGTCAGCGCCTCCAGGAGCGCGGCCAGTTGTCCCGTGTCGTCCCGGTGGGTCCTGGACATCAGGTCGCGGAGCGGGACGCCGGGGCCGCCCCGTTCCATTCCGAAGATCGAGTACGCGCGCTCGCCCCACCGCGACACCCCGCTGACGAGATCGTCCTCGAACAGGGCCAGGTGGTCCAGCCGGTCCAGCACCGAGGGCAGCAGCAGCCCGGGGTCGTCGGAGGTGTGCCAGAGGACCACGGCCCGCCCCGGACCGAGTGGCAGTGCCCGTACGTCGATCAGCGCCCCGGTGCCCTTGTCCGCCATCCGGTCCACCCGGCACGGAACGGCTGTCGTCCGTGCCTCGTCGATCAGGCGCACCAGGTCCGTGCAGTGCGTGGGCAGCACCTCGGCCAGGTGGCGCCCGGCGGGGCTCGGCACGCCGGCGAGCTGCCGCGCCGCGGCTGGGTTGGCATGGGCGATGAGCCAGTCGGGGCCGTCCGGCCCCTCGGTGCGGTTGAGCGCGAGCGCCGCGTCGGTGAGGCAGTCCAGCAGGACCCGGAGCATCAGCGGGCCGCTGAAGCCGTCCGCGTCCGGCGCGGCGTCCAGCACCCTCACCGCGTTCTCGGCGACCGCCTCCACGGCCTTGCGCATGGGCGGGTCGAAAGCCACCGGCCCCGGCCAGACGGCCAGCAGGACGCCGACCACCGTTCCCCGGGCCCGTAGGGGCAGAACGGCGCGCCCGGCATCGGGCACGGGGCCGGGCAGCGGATCTCCGTGCGGTGGTCCGTGGGGCAGCCAACCGGGCTCACCCGTATCCAGTGCGCTGCGCAGGGCGCCCTCCATGTGGGCGGGCAGCCACTGCCAGTGCGCGGACTGCAAGGCGTTCCCCCCGGCGTGCGCGACCAGCTCCAGGCAGTCCGTGGCGGTTCTCCGCCACAGCCACACCGCTGGTACGCCGAGGTGGCTCAGACCGCCGTGCAGCAGCGCTTCGGCCGCCTGGCCTGCGGCCGAGGCCACGCCCAGGGCCGCATCGGTCCGCCGTAGCCGGCGCCCCGTCGCCGGGTGGGGTTCGGCGACCGGCGGGCCGGGGGCAGCGGCGGTGGACCCGGCGGCCGCGTTCACGATGTCCGCGGCGACATCGGGCGCACTCACGCCCGTGCTCGCGGCCAGACGGCTCAGATGGTCGGCCGCCGCCGCGGGGGGCGAGGACAGCTGGGCGACCAGGATCCCGGTCGCCAGATCGAGCAGGTGACGGTCCACGCGCTCGGCCCGGA
>NZ_JBSGZP010000312.1:0-8201 GCF_053611065.1 Streptomyces sp. NPDC054840 | reverse complement strand
CCGCCGAGCCGGCCGCCGAGCCGGCGCCCGTGACCGCCGCCGAGCCGGCCGCCGAGCCGGCGCCCGTGACCGCCGCCGAGCCGGCCGCCGAGCCAGCGCCCGAGCCGGCCGCCGAGTCCGAGGCCGCCGTCGTGCCCGTGCCCGCGCCCGCTGCCGAGCCCTCGTCGGAGGCCTCCCCCTGGGCGGCCCCGCCCGCCCCGCCGAAGGACCGGCGGGCGCTGCGCGCCGCCCTGCGCTGGACCGCCGCCGTGGCCGTCTTCGCCGTGGTCGGTGCCGGGGTCGCGTACGGGATCACCGTGCCGGAGCGCACCGACATCCCCGGCCTGTCCACCGAGGGCGACGGCCGCTGGACGTTCCCGAAGCTCTCCTTGCCCGCGCTGCCCGCCGGCGCCCCCCTGCCCCAGGGCCCGGACAACAAGGACGGGACGCACTACGCGCAGCTCACCGGCCTGCTCCTGCCCGCTCCCCAGGGCGCCGAGGCCGACGACGCGGTCAAGGCGGACAAGGACGGTGCGGTGCCGGTCGACTCCTTCCTGGAGGAGTACGCGCCCGAAGCCCGGGAGGAGCTCAAGACGTCCCTCGAATGGGACGGGCTGCGGCAGATCGTCGGCCGGGGCTGGACGACGCCGGACGGCACGCGCACGCACGTCTACCTGCTGCGCTTCCACTCGTCGGGCTTCGTGGACGCCTTCAGGGGCTGCGACACCAATGCGGACCTGAACGGCGTCTCGGCCCTGGACCTGGACGACGTCTGGAGCAAGGCCAAGAACACGCAGATGAACAGCACCGCCCTGGACTTCCCCGGCGCCGCCAACTTCGACGGCACCTATCTCACCGTGTACCAGGAGATGAAGCCCGTCACCGGGGAGGAGCAGACCAAGGTCGGGTGCCTCCGGACGGGTGACGTCCTCGGCATGGTCATCCAGACCCGCAAGGGCGAGGTGGCCACCGTTCCCTTCCACCAGACCGTGATCCTGCAGAGCCAGCTGCTGAGCTGACCGCCGGGCCGGGCCGGGCCCGGGCCCGGCCCGGACCCGGGCTACGGGCCACCTCGCACAGTGCGCCCGGCCCCGGGCCAGTAGGCTTGGGAACCGGCCCGTACCCCCGAACGAATTCCGAGGAGCACCCCGTGCTTGAGGCAGTCTTCACCTCCCTGCTGGTCCTGGTCTGCGTCGGCGTCATGGCCTTCACCGGCCTGGCCGTCAAGAAGCTGTACCAGGGTCAGCGCTGAGCATCCGCCCAGCAGACCGCCCCGGAACCCCTCTTACAGATCGCCTGAGCAGCCATTCATGATCCAGATCCCGTCCGACCTGAACCCGGGCCTCGTCCCCCTCGCCTTCCTCCTCGGCAACTGGGAGGGTGCGGGAGTCTTCGACTTCCCCGGTGAGGAGAAGTGCAACTTCGGCCAGGAGGTCGTCTTCAGCCACGACGGCCGGGACTTCCTGGCGTACACGTCCCACACCTGGGTGCTCGACGCCGAGGGCAGGAAGGTGCGCCCGCTGGAGTCCGAGTCGGGCTACTGGCGCATCGACAAGGAACGCAAGGTCGAGATCGTCATGGTCCGCGATCAGGGCGTCGTCGAGGTCTGGTACGGCGAGCTCGCCGACCAGAAGCCCCAGATCGACCTGGTCACCGACGCGGTCGCCCGTACCGCGGCCTCCGGCCCGTACAGCGGCGGCAAGCGGCTCTACGGCTACGTGAAGAGCGACCTCATGTGGGTCGGCGAGAAGGCCACCCCGGACGTCGAGCTGCGTCCGTACATGTCGGCCCAGCTGAAGAAGGTCGTCACGCCCGAGGAGGTCGCCGAGATGGCGCGCAACCTCCCGGACATGCCGGACGACGGCATCGCCTTCTTCCGCTGAGTCCACAGGCTGTACGACATACGCACGGCTGTGCGAAAGGGGGCCGCGGGATCGCCCGCGGCCCCCTCCGCACGCATACACTGGCCGGGTGGGGAGCAGCGTGGACACCGAAAGCTCTGACTGGAAGAGCGACCTGCGGCAGCGCGGATACCGGCTGACACCGCAGCGCCAGCTCGTGCTGGAAGCGGTCGACGCCCTGGAGCACGCCACCCCGGACGAGATCCTCGTCGAGGTGCGCAGGACCGCCTCCGGGGTCAACATCTCCACCGTCTACCGCACCCTTGAGCTCCTGGAGGAGCTCAAGCTGGTCTCGCACGCCCACCTCGGGCACGGGGCCCCCACCTACCACCTCGCCGACCGGCACCACCACATCCACCTGGTCTGCCGGGACTGCGCCGAGGTCATCGAGGCGGACGTGGACATCGCCGCCGAGTTCACGGCGAAGCTCCGTACCACCTTCGGCTTCGAGACCGACATGAAGCACTTCGCGATCTTCGGTCTCTGCCGCAAGTGCGCTGCCGAGCAGCGTGCCGCGCAGTCGTAGCAGGGTCGTACGCTTGGTCCCATGACCAGCAGCCCCTTGCTCCATCTCCCCGGCGCCGTACCGGCCGAAGGCCGTGACGAGGGCGTCGCCGCCCACTACGGCGAGCTGTACGGCGAACAGCGCGCCCTCGCGGAGGGGCGCGGCTTCGTCGACCTCTCGCACCGCGGAGTCGTCACCGTCAGCGGGCCGGAGCGCCTGAGCTGGCTGCACCTGCTGCTCACCCAGCACGTCACCGAGCTGCCGGCCGGGCAGGCCACCGAGGCGCTGATCCTGTCCGCCAACGGGCACATCGAGCACGCGCTCTACCTCGTCGACGACGGCGAGACCACGTGGGCGCACGTGGAGCCGGGCACCCAGGGCGAGCTGATCGCCTACCTGGAGTCCATGAAGTTCTTCTACCGGGTCGAAGTCGCCGACCGGACCGAGGAGTTCTCGGTCGTGCACCTCCCGGCCGGCTCCATCGCCGAGGTCGCCCGGGACAAGGAGCACATCGTCCGGGAGACCGCGTACGGCCGGGACGTCTTCCTGCCCCGCGCCGAGCTGGAGCCCTTCGCCGCCGCGCACGGCCCGGCCGCGGGCCTGCTCGCGTACGAGGCCCTGCGCGTCGAGGCGCACCGGCCGCGGCTCGGCCTGGAGACCGACCACCGCACCATTCCGCACGAGCTGGGCTGGATCGGCACCGCCGTGCACCTGCAGAAGGGCTGCTACCGCGGCCAGGAGACGGTCGCCCGCGTCCACAACCTGGGGAAGCCCCCGCGCCGCCTGGTCTTCCTGCACCTGGACGGTTCGGAGGTGCTGCTCCCGGCGCACGGCACCCCGGTGCGGCTCGCCTCGGACGGTGAGGAGGGCCGTCAGCTGGGCTTCGTCACCACGGCCGTCCGCCATCACGAGCTGGGCCCGATCGCGCTCGCGCTGGTCAAGCGGAACGTGCCGGTCGACGCGCCGCTGCTGGCCGGGAAGACGGCCGCCGCGCAGGAGGTCGTCGTAGCGCCCTGACGGGGCGGTCCGATGTGCCTGGGTGCGCCTGGATCCACGTGGATCCGCCCCGGGCGCCTCAGATGTCGATGACGATGGTGAACGGGCCGTGGTTGGTCAGCGAGACCCGCATGTCCGCGCCGAACCGGCCCGTCTCCACCGTCGCGCCCAGCGCGCGCAACTGCGCCACGACCTCGTCGACCAGCGGCTCGGCCACCGGGCCGGGAGCCGCCGCGTTCCAGGTGGGCCGCCGGCCCTTGCGCGCGTCGCCGTAGAGCGTGAACTGGGAGATCACCAGCAGTGGTGCGCCGTTGTCGCTGCAGGACTTCTCGCCCTCCAGGATCCGTACGGACCACAGTTTGCGCGCCAGCAGCGCCGCCTTCTCCGGGGTGTCGTCGTGCGTCACCCCCACCAGCACGCACAGCCCCTCGCCGACGATCTCGCCCACGGTCTGGCCGCCCACGACGACGCTCGCGCCGTCCACCCTCTGTACTACTGCTCGCATACCACCTGTGTACCAGGCTTGCACCCGTCCGGGGCCGATCGGGTGGAGTGGGACTGCGTGGGGGCCACGGGGAGTGGCACGATGCACGAAGGCGGTGCGGGTGCGCCGCACCGGTCGAGGGGACGGACCCGTTCGTATGAATACTTCTGGTACCTCCGTACCTGCGTCACCCGCTTCCTTCGCGGCTGCCGCGGTACGACCGCCCGCTCAACGCACGGCCGAGACGCAGGGGCCGCCGACCCCGACCACCGCGCTCGGGCTGCCGGAACTGCGCGCGCTGCGCCGTGACGCGCAGCGCGACGAGGCCGATCTGAGCTACGTACGCAGATTGCTCCAAGGCCGTATCGACATCCTGCGGGCCGAGCTGGCCCGGCGGACGGATCCCGAGACGCCGGTGGTGGACCGGCTCTCGGTGATCCTCGCCGACGCCCCCTCCAGCCGCAGCGCCTCCGCCCGGCACGTCACGCTCGGCACCCCGCACAGCGAGGAATACCGGCTGCTGGCCGCGGAGATGCTGTCCGACGTGGAGCTCTCGGACCTGGGCGCCCGTACGGACGGCGAACTGCACGACGGGATGGGGCGGCTGGTGCGCTACGAGCAGCAGGTCTCGCGGCGCCGCCAGCAGCTGCAGCGCACGGTGGACGACTGCACTGCGGAGATCACCCGGCGGTACCGGGAGGGCGAGGCGCAGGTGGACGACCTGCTCGCGTAGAAATTCGGGCGACCGGCCGCGGCGGTGCGATTAGCGTGGGCGGCTATGAGTGCTGACGTCCGGCCGATCGCCGAATCCGAACTCCCCGACTGGGTGCGCGCGGTGCACACCGGTTTCCTGACCACCTCGCGGGTGACCGAGTCCGACATAGCCCAGCGCGCCAAGTACAGCGACTTCTCCCGGATGCAGGGGGCGTTCGACCCCGGCAGCGGCCGCTGCGTGGCGGCGCTGCGCTCCTTCCCGCAGGAACTGACCGTGCCCGGCGGGGCGGCCGTCCGCACCACCGCGATCTCCAGCGTGGGCGTGCTGCCCACCCACCGCCGCCAGGGCCTGCTGACCCGGATGATGGCCGCCGAGTTCGCCGCGGCCGGGGCGCGCGGCGACGCGCTGGCGACGCTGATCGCCGCCGAGTACCCGATCTACGGGCGGTACGGGTTCGGGCCCGCCACCTCCCTCGTGGAATGGGAGATCGACGTTCCGCGCACCGGGCTCGACCGGCGGCTGTCGGCGCCCGTGGACGGCGGAAGCATCGAGCTGGTGGACGTCGAGGAGTTGCGGCGGGTGGGGCCCGAGCTGCACGAGCGGCTGCGGGCGCGGACACCCGGGGCCGTGAACCGGGACGCGCGCTGGTGGAGTTTGGCGACCGGCCTGGAGGCGTGGTCGTACCGCCCCTACCAGGACAAGTTCCACGCCGTGTACCGGACGGCTGAGGGGGAAGTGGCCGGCCTCGCCGTCTACGGCGCCGACGACCACTGGACGGACGCGAAGCTTCCGCAGAACACCGTGCGGGTCTCGGACTTGCTGGCCCTCACCCCGCAGGCGGAGCGGGCGCTGTGGCAGTTCCTGTGCTCGATCGACTGGGTGGCGAAGGTCCGCACCGGCTACCGGGCCCCCGACGACCTCGCCCCGCAGCTGCTGCCCGACCCGCGTGCGGCGCGGGTCGTCACCAGCGCGGACTTCCTGTGGGTGCGGGTGCTGGACGTCGTACGGGCGCTGGGCGCGCGGACGTACGAGGTGCCCGGGGTGCTCGTCCTGGAGGTCACGGACAGGACCGGGCCGGCGGCGGGCCGCTACCGGCTGGACGCGGGCACCGGCGTGTGCGAGCGGACCGAGGAGGCGGCGGACCTGCGGCTGGACGTGGCCGAGCTGGGCTCCTTGTACCTGGGCGGCACCTCCGCGGTGCGGCTGGCCGCGCTGGGCCGGGTGACGGAGGAACGGCCCGGTGCGGCCGTGCTGGCCGACGCGGTGTTCCGTACGGCGCGCAGCCCGTGGTGCCCGGACATCTTCTGACGGAGGAATGAGCGTGTCGACAACACTTGTGGAATCCCTGCGCGCGGCGGGCTGCGTCTTCGCGGAGGAGGAGGCCGAGCTCCTGGCGGGGGCCGCCACCGACGCGGACCACCTGGCGGAGCTGCTGGCCCGCCGGGTGGGCGGCGAACCGCTGGAGCACGTCGTCGGCTGGGCGGAGTTCTGCGGACTGCGCATGGAGGTCGGCGCGGGCGCCTTCGTACCGCGCCGGCGCACCGAGTTCCTGGTCCGGGAGGCGATTGCCCTGGCCCGGCCCGGCGCGGTGGTGCTCGACCTGTGCTGCGGGGTCGGCGCCCTGGGCGCGGCGGTGGCCGCGCAATTGCCGGGCGGCGCGGAGCTGCACGCGTCCGACATCGACCCGGCGGCGCTGGTGTACGCGCGGCGCAACGTGGCGCCGTACGGCGGCCGGGTGTGGGAGGGCGACCTGTACGCGGCGCTCCCGTCGTCGCTGCGCGGCCGGGTGGACGTGCTGGTGGTCAATGCCCCGTACGTGCCGACGGAGGAGATCGTCCTCATGCCGTCGGAGGCGCGGGACCACGAGCCGCTGGTCTCGCTGGACGGCGGGGCCGACGGCCTGGACATCCACCGCCGGGTGGCGGCGGGCGCGTTGCCCTGGCTGGCCCCGGGCGGCCACCTGTTGATCGAGACGAGCGCCCGCCAGTCCCCGTCGACGGCCTCGGCCCTGACCTCGGCGGGCCTGGCGGTCCGGGCGGTGACCTCGGAGGAGCTGTACGCGACGGTGGTCATCGGCACGGCCTGACG
Source organism: Streptomyces sp. NPDC054840 (assembly GCF_053611065.1). Taxonomy (NCBI): domain Bacteria; kingdom Bacillati; phylum Actinomycetota; class Actinomycetes; order Kitasatosporales; family Streptomycetaceae; genus Streptomyces; species Streptomyces sp. NPDC054840. The sequence goes on along the minus strand of NZ_JBSGZP010000312.1, from coordinate 1,533 downwards.
ACGTGGCGTTCGAGGTGCTGCCGTGCACGGGTCTGGCCCTGCCGCACGGCGTCGGCGTCCTGCGGTTCGGCGGGTCCGAGCGGGAGGCCCGGTGGGCCGTCGCGACCTTGGCGGACGTGCGGGAGACGTGGGTCTGCGGGGCGGGCTGGGCCTTCACCGCCCGCTACGAGGGCCTGGAGCTGCTGGCCTACGGCGACTGCCCGGACCGCCTCGGCCGCACCGACCACGACCGGCACGGTCTCGCGGCCGTCCACCTCGGCCGGTACGGGTCGAGGCCGGCCGGACCGTCCGCCGTCCCGGTGGTCCTGCACGACGTCGACCTGTTCGGCTACCCGGCCGCCGAGGTGCTGGAGGCCCTCGGCCCGGGCCCGCACCCCGGTGTGACCCGGCCGCAGGCCGGATCCCCGGCCGGCTCCTACCTGCCGGAGGTACGGCTCTCGACCCAGGGCTGCTCCTCCGAGGAAAGGCCCGACGACACCGGGAGCTGTTGCAAGCAGGGCGCTTGCAATAGTTAGCAGAGTCGGGCAGGATCTGAGCATGGCATCGCTCAACGTCGGAAATCTCGGCGAGTACCTCCGTGAGCAGCGTCGGCAGGCTCAGCTTTCGCTGCGGCAGCTGGCGGAGCAGGCGGGGGTGTCGAATCCGTACCTGAGCCAGATCGAGCGCGGGCTGCGCAAGCCGAGCGCGGACATCCTGCAGCAGCTTGCCAAGGCGCTGCGGATCTCCGCGGAGACGCTGTACGTGCAGGCCGGGATCCTGGATGAGCGGGACCCGGACGAGGTGGAGACGCGAGCCGTCATACTCGCCGACCCGTCCATCAACGAGCGGCAGAAGCAGGTGCTGCTCCAGATCTACGAGTCGTTCCGCAAGGAGAACGCGCTCGATGCGCCCGCCGACGAGATGCCGTCGAAGACCGACTGAAGTTGATCCGGGAGGACCAGCACATGGCCATCGCCGATGACCTGAAGAAGACCCTCACCGACCCCACTCCCCTCTACTTCGCCGCCGGCACCGCCGACCTGGCCGTGCAGCAGGCCAAGAAGGTGCCCGACCTGATCGAGCAGCTGCGCGCCGAGGCCCCCGCGCGCATCGAGGCCGTGAAGAACACGGACCCGAAGGCTGTGCAGGAGGCGGTCACCGCCAAGTTCACCGAGGTGCTCGGCGCGATCGACCCGAAGAAGCTCGGGGAGACCGCCCAGGACCTCGCCCTGCGCGGTGTCGGTGTGGCCGCCGAGTACGCGGTGCGCGCCAAGGAGACGTACGACAAGGTCGCCGTGCACGGTGAGCAGGCCGTGCGGAACTGGCGGGGCGACGTCTCCGCCGAGATCGTCGACATCGCCGTGGCCGTCGAGCCCGAGGCCGGGGTGGAGCCGGTGTCGGAGCCGGTCGCCGGCGCCGCCGCCGACGAGAAGGCCGCCGCGAAGAAGCCCGCCGCGCGCAGGAGCACGGCCAAGAAGGCCGCGGTCACGGCGGACGACGCGAGCTGAAGCGGCACCGCATGAGTGGCACTGGGCCGGGCACCCTTCAGGGGCC
>NZ_JBSGZP010000311.1:0-8213 GCF_053611065.1 Streptomyces sp. NPDC054840 | reverse complement strand
CCCGTTCCGGGAGCGGCCGCTTTCGTATGTCCGGCTTGCCCCTACTCGCGGGTAACTCTGATCGATCATCGCTCATCGGTGCAGGTCAATCGGCAAATGAGAGAAAGTTTTGGCACGCGGTGCCTTGCCGGGTGACACGGGGTGCCATACGTTGAAGACGTCCGGATGTCCCCGCGACCCACGCCCACACGGCATGGAACGCGCCCCGGATTGCCTGCGTCACCAGGCATCGCACGCCTCACCACGGGCGTCGCCCAGCAGCACCGCACCGCCGGACCGACGGCACACCCGCACCACGCACCCCGTTCCCCTCAGCGCACCCTCACCAGCGCTAGCCGGAGGCTCTACCGTGAAGGACATCCTGGACGCGATTCAGTCGCAGTCCGCCACCGCCGCAGACTTCGCGGCCCTGCCGCTGCCCGACTCGTACCGCGCGATCACCGTGCACAAGGACGAGGCGGAGATGTTCGCGGGGCTGACGACACGCGAGAAGGACCCGCGCAAGTCCCTTCACCTGGACGACGTCCCGGTGCCGGAGCTGGGCCCGGGCGAGGCCCTGGTCGCCGTCATGGCCTCCTCGGTCAACTACAACTCCGTGTGGACCTCGATCTTCGAGCCCGTGTCCACCTTCAGCTTCCTGGAGCGCTACGGGCGCCTGTCGGAGCTCACCAAGCGCCACGACCTGCCCTACCACATCATCGGTTCCGACCTCGCGGGCGTCGTGCTGCGCACCGGCCCCGGCGTCAACGCCTGGAAGCCCGGCGACGAGGTCGTCGCCCACTGCCTCTCGGTCGAGCTGGAGTCCTCGGACGGCCACAACGACACGATGCTCGACCCCGAGCAGCGCATCTGGGGCTTCGAGACCAACTTCGGCGGCCTGGCCGAGATCGCCCTGGTCAAGTCCAACCAGCTGATGCCCAAGCCCGACCACCTCAGCTGGGAGGAGGCCGCCTCCCCCGGTCTGGTCAACTCCACCGCCTACCGCCAGCTGGTCTCCCGCAACGGCGCCGGCATGAAGCAGGGCGACAACGTCCTGATCTGGGGCGCCAGCGGCGGCCTCGGCTCGTACGCGACCCAGTTCGCGCTCGCCGGCGGCGCCAACCCGATCTGCGTGGTCTCCAGCCCCGAGAAGGCGGACATCTGCCGGGCCATGGGCGCCGAGGCGGTCATCGACCGCAACGCCGAGGGCTACAAGTTCTGGAAGGACGAGCACACCCAGGACCCGAAGGAGTGGAAGCGCTTCGGCAAGCGCATCCGCGAGCTGACCGGCGGCGAGGACGTGGACATCGTCTTCGAGCACCCGGGCCGCGAGACCTTCGGCGCGAGCGTCTACGTCACCCGCAAGGGCGGCACCATCGTCACCTGCGCCTCGACCTCCGGCTACAACCACGAGTACGACAACCGCTACCTGTGGATGTCCCTCAAGAGGATCGTCGGCTCGCACTTCGCGAACTACCGCGAGGCGTGGGAGGCGAACCGCCTGGTCGCCAAGGGCAAGATCCACCCGACCCTGTCGAAGGTCTACGCCCTGGAGGACACCGGCCAGGCCGCCTACGACGTCCACCGCAACCTCCACCAGGGCAAGGTCGGCGTCCTCGCGCTGGCCCCCGAGGAGGGCCTGGGCGTGCGCGATCACGAGCTGCGTGCGACGCACCTCGACGCGATCAACCGCTTCCGTAACGTCTGAGACCGTTCAAAGGCCTAAGGGACAGCCTGAGATGACAGAGCGCCAGAAGGACCGTCCGTGGCTCATGCGGACGTACGCCGGCCACTCCACGGCCGAGGCGTCCAACGAGCTGTACCGCCGCAACCTCGCCAAGGGCCAGACGGGTCTGTCGGTCGCCTTCGACCTGCCGACCCAGACCGGATACGACCCCGACCACATCCTCGCCCGCGGCGAGGTGGGCCGGGTCGGGGTCCCGGTCTCCCATCTGGGCGACATGCGCCGGCTGTTCCAGGACATACCCCTGGAGCAGATGAACACCTCGATGACGATCAACGCCACGGCCATGTGGCTGCTGGCGCTCTATCAGGTGGCCGCCGAGGAGCAGGGCGCGGACATCGCCCAGCTCCAGGGCACCACCCAGAACGACATCGTCAAGGAGTACCTCTCGCGCGGGACGCACGTCTTCCCGCCGGGGCCGTCCCTGCGGCTGACGACGGACATGATCGCGTACACGGTCAACCACATTCCCAAGTGGAACCCGATCAACATCTGCTCGTACCACCTCCAGGAGGCCGGGGCCACCCCGGTCCAGGAGATCTCGTACGCGATGTCCACGGCGATCGCGGTCCTCGACTCGGTGCGCGACTCGGGCCAGGTGCCCGAGGAGCGCTTCGGTGAGGTCGTCGCCCGGATCTCCTTCTTCGTGAACGCGGGCGTCCGCTTCATCGAGGAGATGTGCAAGATGCGCGCCTTCAGCCGCATCTGGGACAAGGTCACCCACGAGCGCTACGGCATCGAGAACGCGAAGCAGCGTCGCTTCCGTTACGGCGTCCAGGTCAACTCCCTGGGGCTGACCGAGGCCCAGCCGGAGAACAACGTCCAGCGCATCGTGCTGGAGATGCTCGCGGTCACCCTCTCCAAGGACGCGCGCGCCCGCGCCGTGCAGCTGCCCGCCTGGAACGAGGCGCTGGGTCTGCCCCGGCCCTGGGACCAGCAGTGGTCGCTGCGCATCCAGCAGGTCCTGGCGCTGGAGAGCGACCTGCTGGAGTACGAGGACATCTTCGCCGGATCCCACGTCATCGAAGCCAAAGTCGACTCCCTGGTCGCCGACTGCCTGGCCGAGATCGACCGGATCCAGGAGATGGGCGGCGCCATGGCGGCCGTCGAGTCCGGGTACCTGAAGTCCCAGCTGGTCTCCTCGCACGCCGAACGGCGGGCGCGGATCGAGGCCGGCGAGGACAAGATCGTCGGTGTCAACTGCTTCCAGCAGACCGAGGAGAACCCGCTCACGGCCGACCTGGACGGCGCCATCATGACGGTCGACAGCGCCGTGGAGGCGCTGACCGTCGAGCGCATCGGCCGCTGGCGCGCCGAGCGGCAGGAGTCCTCGGACCGCCAGGGGGACGGCGACCCGTACGTCTTCCCCACCACCCAGCAGGCGCTGGAGCGCCTCAAGGAGGCCGCGGCGGGCACCGAGAACCTGATGGAGGCCACGCTGGAGTGCGCCCGCGCCGGTGTCACCACCGGCGAGTGGTCCAGCGCCCTGCGCGAGGTGTTCGGCGAGTTCCGTGCCCCGACCGGGGTCTCCTCGGCCCCGGTCGCGGTCACCGCCGAGCCCGGTACGCCGATGCACGAGGTCCGCGAGAAGGTGTCCCGCACCGCCGACGAGCTCGGCTCGGGCCGGCTGCGCCTGCTCGTCGGCAAGCCCGGCCTGGACGGGCACTCCAACGGCGCCGAGCAGATCGCCGTCCGCGCCCGCGACGCCGGCTTCGAGGTGGTCTACCAGGGCATCAGGCTGACGCCGGAGGAGATCTCCTCCGCGGCGCTGGCCGAGGACGTGCACTGCGTGGGACTGTCCATCCTGTCCGGCTCGCACAGCGCTCTGGTCCCGGACGTCCTGGAGCGGCTGCGCGCGGCGGGGGCGGGTGACATCCCCGTCATCGTCGGAGGCATCATTCCGAACGCCGATGCCGTGACGCTCAAGGCCGCGGGTGTCGCCGCGGTCTTCACACCGAAGGACTTCGGCATCACGGAGATCATCGGCCGTATCGTCGACGAGATCCGCAAGGCCAACAAGCTCGCCCCCCTCGACATGAACAACGAATTCGTTGAAAGCACGGAGGTCCCCGCATGACCACGCCCGTCCACCCGGTGAACCGCCTTCGCCCGCGTCGCTCCTGCCTCGCGGTACCCGGCTCGAACCCGCGGTTCCTGGAGAAGGCCCAGGGCCTGCCGGCCGACCAGGTCTTCCTGGACCTGGAGGACGCCTGCGCGCCGCTCGCCAAGGAAGGCGCCCGCCACACGATCGTGGACGCGCTGAACAACGGCGACTGGACCGGCAAGACCCGCGTCGTGCGCGTCAACGACTGGACCACGCACTGGACCTACCGTGACGTCGTCACGGTGGTCGAGGGCGCCGGCCAGAACCTCGACTGCATCATGCTGCCGAAGGTCCAGGACGCCCAGCAGGTCGTGGCGCTGGACCTGCTGCTGACGCAGATCGAGAAGACCATGGGCTTCGAGGTCGGCAAGATCGGCATCGAGGCGCAGATCGAGAACGCCAAGGGCCTGGTGAACGTCGACGAGATCGCCGCCGCCTCGCCGCGGCTGGAGACCATCATCTTCGGCCCCGCCGACTTCATGGCCTCGATCAACATGAAGTCCCTGGTCGTGGGCATGCAGCCGCCCGGCTACCCGGCGGACGCCTACCACTACATCCTGATGCGGATCCTGATGGCGGCCCGCATGCACAACCTGCAGGCGATCGACGGTCCCTTCCTCCAGATCCGTGACGTGGACGCCTACCGCGAGGTGGCCGGCCGGGCCGCCGCGCTGGGCTTCGACGGCAAGTGGGTGCTGCACCCGGGCCAGGTCGACGCGGCCAACGAGGTCTTCTCCCCCTCGCAGGAGGACTACGACCACGCCGAGCTGATCCTCGACGCGTACGACTGGTGCACCTCGGAGGCCGGCGGCAAGAAGGGCTCCGCGATGCTCGGCGACGAGATGATCGACGAGGCCAGCCGCAAGATGGCCCTGGTCATCGCGGGCAAGGGCCGGGCCGGCGGGATGCAGCGCACCAGCAAGTTCGAGATCCCGGAGGCCTGAGTCCCATGCAGTTCGGACGTACGTACGAAGAGTTCGAGGTCGGGGCGGTCTACAAGCACTGGCCCGGAAAGACGGTCACCGAGTACGACGACCACCTCTTCTGTCTGCTGACCATGAATCACCACCCGCTCCACATGGACAGCAATTACGCCGAGAACACGACCGACTTCGGCAAGAACGTGGTCGTGGGCAACTACATCTACTCGCTGCTGCTCGGCATGTCCGTGCCGGACGTCTCGGGGAAGGCCATCGCCAACCTGGAGATCGAGTCCCTGCGGCACGTGGCGCCGACCTTCCACGGCGACACGATCTACGGCGAGACCACGGTCCTCGACAAGACCCCGTCGAAGTCGAAGAACGACCGCGGCATCGTCTACGTCGAGACCAAGGGCTACAAGCAGGACGGCACCCTCGTCTGCGTCTTCCGGCGCAAGGTGATGGTCCCGACCGAGACGTACATCAAGGAGCGCGGCGGCGAGCAGCCCGGCCGGCCCACGCTGAAGGAACAGGGGAAGTAGCCATGGCCCGACTCGCCCAGACCGCCGGGCTGACCGACGTCCAGCGGGAGATCCTCAAGACCGTCCGGGAGTTCGTCGACAAGGAGATCATCCCGGTCGCGACCGAGCTCGAACACCGTGACGAGTACCCGCAGCAGATCGTCGACGGCCTCAAGGAACTCGGCCTCTTCGGCCTGATGATCCCGGAGGAGTACGGCGGCCTGGGTGAGTCGCTCCTCACCTACGCCCTGTGCGTCGAGGAGATCGCCCGTGGATGGATGTCCGTCTCGGGCATCATCAACACACACTTCATCGTCGCGTACATGCTCAAGCAGCACGGCACGCAGGAGCAGAAGGACCACTTCCTCCCGCGCATGGCCCTGGGCGAGGTGCGCGGCGCGTTCTCGATGTCCGAGCCGGCGCTGGGCTCCGACGTGTCGGCCATCTCGTCCAAGGCGGTGAAGGACGGTGACGAGTACGTCCTGAACGGCCAGAAGATGTGGCTGACGAACGGCGGCAGCTCCACGCTGGTGGCCGTTCTCGTCCGGAGTGACGAAGGACACCCCGAGGGCACGGCGCCCCACAAGTCGATGACGACCTTCCTCGTCGAGAAGGAGCCCGGCTTCGGTGAGGTCCGTCCCGGCCTGACCATCCCCGGCAAGATCGACAAGATGGGCTACAAGGGCGTCGACACGACCGAGCTCATCATGGACGGACTGCGCATTCCGGCCAATCGGGTACTCGGCGGGCAGACGGGCCGAGGGTTTTACCAAATGATGGACGGGGTCGAGGTCGGCCGCGTCAACGTGGCGGCGCGTGGCTGCGGCGTCGCTCAGCGTGCTTTCGAACTGGGTGTCTCCTATGCCCAGCAACGTCACACTTTCGGCAAGCCGATCGCCGAACACCAGGCGATCCAGTTCAAGCTGGCCGAGATGGCTACCAAGGTCGAAGCCGCCCATGCCATGATGGTCAATGCAGCACGCAAAAAGGACTCCGGGGAACGAAACGACCTCGAAGCAGGGATGGCGAAGTACCTCGCCTCCGAGTACTGCAAGGAGGTCGTCGAGGACGCCTTCCGTATCCACGGTGGATACGGGTTCTCGAAGGAGTACGAGATCGAGCGTCTCTACCGGGAGGCCCCGATGCTGCTGATCGGTGAGGGTACCGCCGAGATCCAGAAAATGATCATCGGGCGACGCCTGCTCGAGGAGTACCGGCTTCAGGGCTGAAAGTCCCTTTTGCAGCGAATCATCCATGGGTTCGTTGCGAAAGGATCACTGGCAGTGACTGGCTGACCGTCATCGACTCGGCTTCTGGCTTGCCCAGTTGTTGCGCGCAACCGATAGCATTCCAGTAAAGCCGCCGTCCCGTCCCCCTGTTTGCGGCGCGGCAATCACCCGCTACGAAGGTCATCCATGCCCCACAGCCAAACCTCTGCACCTCGCGACAGCCTCCTTGGCGTACGCCTCGCGCGCGGAGCATCGCCGTGGCTTCTGCCGACCGTCGCCACCGCGGCGCTCAGCCTCACCCGGGCCCGCAAGTCCGGACGCTGGGCCGCGGCGGCCGTGCCCGCAACCGCGCTCGCCGCGGGCATGCTGTGGTTCTTCCGCGACCCCGAGCGTGAGATCGCTCAGGGCCGTGTCATCTCGCCCGCCGACGGTGTGGTGCAGAGCATCATGCCGTGGAAGGACGGACGGACCCGGGTCGCGATCTTCATGAGCCCGCTGAACGTCCACGTCAACCGTGCGCCCCTCGCGGGCACGGTGACGTCCGTGGAGCACATCCCCGGCGGATTCGTCCCGGCGTTCAACAAGGAGAGCGAGAACAACGAGCGCGTTGTCTGGCACTTCGACACCGAACTCGGTGACATCGAGATGGTGCAGATCGCCGGCGCCGTCGCCCGTCGCATCGTGCCGTACCTGCCGGCCGGAACCAAGGTGGAGCAGGGCGAACGCATCGGTCTGATCCGCTTCGGCTCCCGCGTCGACATCTACCTCCCCGAGGGCGTCGAGGTCGCGGTCGAGGTCGGTCAGGCCACCACCGCGGGGGTGACACGAATTGACCGTGACTGACCCTGAGACTCCGGCCGCGGGCTGGGTTCCCGAACCTGCCGAGGTGGAGTCCGCCGAGGACGACATGCCGCTCTCGCTGCGGCTGTCGATAGCGGACACCCTCACTCTCGGTAACGCGACGTGCGGATTCATGGCGGTGTACTTCACCACCACCGGAATCCTCATCCCGCACCTCACCGGCAGTGGCGAATCGGGCATGGCCCGTAACAGCGCCGCGACGGCAGTGATACTGATGCTGCTCGCCGCGGTCTTCGACCTCTTCGACGGCATCGTGGCCCGCAAGCTGCGCAGCTCGCCGATGGGTGCCGAACTGGACAACCTGTCCGACCTGATCAGCTTCGGCCTCGCGCCGGCCTACTTCGTGCTCGTGTACGGCATGGTCGCCGTCGACGCGCACCAGAAGATGTCGGCGCTGGCCGCGATCGTGGTGCTGCTCGCCGTGGTGCTCAGACTCGCGAGATTCAGCTGCGTGACGATGAAGGACGGCATGTTCCAGGGCATGCCGAGCCCCTTCGGCGCGCTCACGGTCGTCTCGATCGTGCTGCTGGAGCTGCCGTTCGTCCCGACGCTGCTGGCGATCATCGGGGTGGCCTGGCTGATGGTGAGCCGGGTCGAATACCCCAAGCCGCGGGGTGTTCTCGCGGTGGCGATGCTCTGCTGGATCATCAGCGCGATGGGGCTGCTGGCGGCCTGGGCGTTCGACGCCCCGGGCGGTCAGCTGCTGCTCCAGACCGGCTGCGCCCTGCAGATCGCGATGGCGGCGACCATTCCGCTCTTCGCGACGACCCGGAAGGCCAACACCTTCCGGCACAACCGCCGCGAGGCCCGCGCCACGACGCTGCGCTAGCTGTACCTGAGAGGGCCCCGGATGCC
>NZ_JBSGZP010000310.1:0-8248 GCF_053611065.1 Streptomyces sp. NPDC054840 | reverse complement strand
CCCCTCGCTTTTGTCCGGGCGCGCCGGGGCGGTACGGTCAACGGTCAACGGGTGCGTCCGCATCGGGCAGCGGCCCGTGTGACGGTCCGACGGATGTGCAGGCGGAGAAGGGCGGAAGGGCGTCGATGGCGATTGCCAAGGCCGAGCGGCTGATGAATCTGGCGCTGTGTCTGCTGGGGACCCGCCGGCCGCTCAGCAAGCGGGAGTTGCGCGGCTCCATCGAGGCCTACATGGAGGCCGGCAACGACGAGTCCTTCAACCGCATGTTCGAGCGGGACAAGGACGACCTGCGTGAACTAGGCCTCGTCATCGAGACGGTGGAGAACCTGGACGGCGAGACCGGCTATCTGGCCCGCCGGGACAGCAACCGGCTGCCTCCCGTCTCCCTCGACGCCGAGGAGGCCGCGGCCCTGGGGCTGGCGGCCAAGGTCTGGCAGCAGGCCCGGCTGGCGGGGGCCGCCAGCGGGGCCCTGCAGAAGCTGCGCGCGGGCGGGATGCCCGAGGCGGAGGACCCGTACGCGGGGCAGCACAGTGCGATCGAGCCGCGCATCCCGGTCCACGAGGCGGCCTTCGAGCCGCTGATGCTGGCCTGCCGGGACCGCCGGCCGGTGGTCTTCGACTACCGCAAGTCCACCGCCGCCAGTCCCGAGGCCCGGCAGGTGGAGCCCTGGGCGCTGGAGTGCTGGCGCGGCCACTGGTACCTGGCCGGCTACGACCGCGACCGCGGGGCCGAGCGGGTGTTCCGGCTCTCCCGGATCACCGGCAAGGTCCGCTCCCGGGCCGCGAAGTACACGGCCGAGGTGCCGGACGTGGTGACCGTGCGGGAGACCGTGGCGAGCTGGGCCGGGGAGAGCGCGGACCGTTCCGCGGTGATCCGGCTGCGGGCCGGGGCGGGCTACCCGCTGCGGGCCAAGGCCACCGCGGTGCGCGAGGGCGGGGGCGGGGACGGCTGGGACGAGCTGGAGATCCCGTACGGGCACGGGCTGGACGCCTGGCTGGTGGAGTTCGGACCCGACGTCGTCGTGGTCGGTCCCGCCGACCTGCGGGCGGACGTGGTGGACCGGCTGCGGGCCGTCGCCGGGGCCTGACCGGGCCCGATCCAGGGGCCCGCGGGCCCGGCGGCCGATCCGCGGCCGCACCGTTCCACAAGAGCGACATCCACAGACGTGCCCTGAGGGGGAGACGTACCAGCATGGCTGCCAACGCCATCGACCAGACCCGCCGCATGCTGTCCCTGGTGACCTACCTGCGCGAGCGCCCCGGTGCGCACGTCGCGGACGTCGCGCGCGCCTTCGGGATCACCGAGGACGAGCTGATCTCGGACCTCGACGTGCTGCCCATGTGCGGGACGAGCTTCCGGGGCGGGGACCTGCTCGACATCGACACCGACGGGGAGCGTATCTGGTGGCGCAATCCCGACGCCTCGGGGGAGTCCACCGCGGAGCCGCTGCGGCTGGCCGCCGACGAGGCGACCGCGCTGCTGGTGGCCGCGCGCGCGGTGGCCACCCTGCCCGGGCTGCGCGAGAGCGACCGGGACGCCCTGCTGCGGGCCACCGCCAAGCTGGAGGCGGCCGCGGGCGAGGTGGCCGGGGCCAGTTCCCGGCTGTCGGTGACCTTCGAGTCCGAGGGCGGGGTCTTCGCGGACGTCGACCGGGCCATCGCGGAGCGCCGGCGACTGTGGCTGCGCTACTACTCGCCGGCGCGGGACGAGCTCACCGAGCGCAAGGTCGACCCGATCCGGCTCTTCGCGGTGGGGCATACGTACATGGAGGGCTGGTGCCACCTCTCGGAGGCCCGGCGCACCTTCCGCCTCGACCGGGTCGCGGAGATCAGGCTGCTGGACGAGCGGGCCGAGCCGCCCGCCATCGAGCCGCGCGACCTGTCCGAGGGACTCGTCCAGCCGGCCGCCGAGGACCCGGAGGTCGTGGTCGAGGTGGGGCCGGGCGGGCGCTGGGTCGCCGAGTACTACCCCCACGACAGCGCGGAGGAGCTGGCCGGGGGCGGTCTGCGGATCACCCTGCGCAGCCCGGACCCGGCCTCGCTGCGCCGGCTCGCGCTGCGGCTGGGCCGCGAGGGCCGGATCGTCGCTCCGGCGGAGCTGGCCGACAGCGCGCGCAGCGCCGCCCGGGACGCACTGGCGGGGTACGGGGAACAGGTCTGAGGGGAGCGCGGTCGATGTCGCCAATGTCCGGGCCCGTCGCCTTCAAGGCCTCCTGTCCCGAGTGCCGTGCCCGCTTCGAGCTGGACGCGGCCGCCCTGCGGCTGGTCATCGGCGGCAGCCGGCGGGCCACGTTCTATTCCTTCACCTGTCCCGAATGCGGTGCGGCCGTACGCAAACCCGCCGGCGAGCGGATCGTGGAACTGCTCACCGGTGGTGGCGTGAGCACCCTGCGCAGCGTCTGACCCGGCGGTGGCCTAGGCTCGCCCCATGCTGTGGCCGATGTTCGCAATTGCCCTGGGCTTCCTCGGAGTGGCCGTGCTCGCCGTGCTCGCGGTGCGGGTGTACGTGGAGGTGCGCAGGCTGGCCTCCCAGGTGGCGCAGGCCAGCCGCCGGATCACCGACGCCTCGGCGGATCTCGAGCGGGCGGCCGTCGACCTGGCCCGGGCGGGACACGGCGCCCGTCCCTGACGGCTGTCCCGTGAGCCCACCCCTCGGTTCGCCGGGGATCACGGGACAGCCCTCGGCCGGGGGACGAATGGGTATGACCGGGGCATGGAGAACCGGCCCGGGCGCAAGCGCGCGGACCCCCGGGGATTGCCGGGCGTTAACCCCCTGGGGTTACGATCCTCGGTAGAGCAGGTCCTGGGCGTCCGTCCGGCGTGCTGTGAACCTCGGAGAGAAGGAAGATACCTATGGGCAACTTCAGGGGTTGGGAAATCCTCGTCATCGTCGGACTCATCATCCTGCTGTTCGGCGCCAAGAAGCTCCCCGACATGGCCCGCTCCCTCGGCAAGTCGGCCCGCATCCTCAAGAGCGAGGCCAAGGCCATGAAGAAGGACGGCGAGAGCGACGACGCCGCCACCGCCGCGCCCGCGGACCAGTCCGCCCAGCAGCCCGTCGCCCCGCGTACCATCCAGGCCGCGCCGGGTGACGTCAGTAGCTCGCGTCCGGTGAGCGAGCCGAACCGCACCGCCCAGGGCTGACACCCGCCGTACACGCCAGTCATCTGCAACGAGACAAGGGACGTGGGTTGCTCAACTCTGCCCGCAAGCAGGAGAAGAAACAACGACAGGCCAAGGACGCCGAAGGGCGCATGCCTCTCGTCGAGCACCTGCGTGAGCTTCGGAACCGCCTGCTGAAGTCGGTCTTGGCGATCGTCGTGATCACGATCGTCGCCGCGTTCTTCTACCGGGACATCATCAACTTCCTGCTGAAGCCGATGCTGGACTCCGTCGGCTGCACGGACGGCGTGGTGACCCAGCGCAACGGTCGCCCCTGCGCCGACATGACCGTGAACGGTCTGATCTCGGCGTTCTCGATCGCCCTGAAGGTCGCCCTGATGGCCGGTGTGGTGCTGTCCGCCCCGGTGTGGCTCTACCAGCTGTGGGCGTTCGCCGCGCCCGGGCTGCACAGCCACGAGAAGAAGTACGCGCGGAGCTTCGTCGCGGTCGGCGCGCCCCTCTTCCTGACCGGCGCGGTGCTCGCGTACAAGATCCTTCCGCAGACCGCGACGATCATGCTCGAGTTCACCCCCGACCACGCGCGCAACCTGCTGCCGGTCGACGACTACCTCGACCTGGTCACCCGCATGGTGATCGTGTTCGGCCTGGCCTTCGAGCTGCCGCTGCTGCTGATCCTGCTGAACTTCACCGGTGTGCTCACCGGCAAGCGGCTGGCGAGCTGGTGGCGGGGCATGGTCCTCGGCATCACGGTCTTCGCCGCCTTCGCGACCCCCACCGGTGACCCGCCGACGATGCTCGCGCTGGCCCTGCCCATCGTGGCCCTCTACTTCGCCGCCCTCGGGATCTGTCTCCTCAACGACCGCAGGCGCAGGCGCAACGACCCCGACGCGGGCCTGAGTGACGACGAGGCCTCCGAGCTGGACCTCACCCCGGCGCCGATCGGTGCGCTGGACCCGGTCCCGGCTCCCGCGGCGCTGCCCGAGCAGGCCGACGGTGCCCGCCACCGGGTCAACGGTTACGACGACGCCACCTGACGGGTACGCCCCCGGCCACCGCCGCCGGGAGGCGCCTCCGGGTCCGACCGCGGTCCGCGAACGGGCTCCGGTACATTCCCGAGGATGAGTCAAGAGGTCACCCTCTTCGTCAATCCCACAGCCGGACGCGGCCGGGGCGCGCACGCCGCGCAGCCGGCCGCTTCGGCTGTACGGGCGGCCGGGTTCTCCGTACGGACCGTCGTGGGCGCCGACGCGCCGGACGCGCTGGCCCGGCTGACGGCGGCCGTCCGTGAGGGCACCGGTTCGGTGATCGCCGTGGGCGGTGACGGGATGGTCTCCCTGGCGCTCCAAGCCCTGGCCGGGACACCGGTGCCGCTCGGGGTGGTCGCGGTGGGCACCGGCAACGATTTCGCCCGGGCCATGGGCCTGCCCGTACGGGAGCCGGCGCGCGCCGGACAGATGGCCGCCGAGGCCCTCAAGGAGAGCCGGACTCGGGAGATCGACCTGGGCCGGGTAGGCGGCGCCGACCAGGAGAAGTGGTTCGGGACGGTGCTGTGCTCCGGCTTCGACTCGCGGGTCAACGACCGGGGCAACCGGATGCGGCTGCCGGTCGGCCGGTTCAAGTACGACCTGGCGATGACCGCCGAGCTGGCCGCCTTCCGGCCCTTCCCGTACCGGATCACCCTGGACGGGGGGCCGGTGATCGAGACCGAGGCCACGCTGGTGGCCGTCCTGGGGGTCCCCCCGGACGGAGTCTGGGGGAGGATCCTCCTACGGCGGGGGCATGCGCATCTGCGCGGACGCCGTTCCCGACGACGGGCTCTTCGGCGTCACGGTGGTCGGCGACTGCAGCCGGGCCACCCTCCTCACGGTGTTCCCGCAGGTCTACAGGGGCCGCCACCTGGGCCATCCGAAGGTGACCGTCCACCGGGCCAGGAAGATCACCCTGGAGGCGGCGGGCCTGTCCGCGTACGCGGACGGCGAGCCGCTGGGGGCGCTTCCGGTGACCGCCGAATGCGTTCCCCGTGCCGTCCGGCTGCTCACTTAAATGATCGCGACTGTTGTCAGGGGTGGCGGGTAGGCTCGACAGCAAGATGACCGAAGAACTCTCACCCGCCGAGCGGTACGCCGCTGCCCGGATCCGCGCCGCCGAAGAGGCCTCCGCCCTGGCCCCCTTCCGCGAGATGTACGACTTCGACCTGGACCCTTATCAGGTCGAGGCCTGTAAGGCGCTGGAGGCCGGCAAAGGCGTCCTCGTCGCCGCCCCGACCGGCTCGGGCAAGACCATCGTCGGCGAGTTCGCCGTGCACCTGGCCCTCCAGCAGGGCCGCAAGTGCTTCTACACGACGCCGATCAAGGCGCTGTCGAACCAGAAGTACGCCGACCTCGTCAAGCGCTACGGCGCCGACAAGGTGGGCCTGCTGACGGGCGACAACAGCGTCAACTCCGAGGCGCCGGTGGTCGTGATGACCACCGAGGTGCTCCGGAACATGCTGTACGCGGGCTCCCAGTCGCTGCTCGGCCTCGGCCACGTCGTGATGGACGAGGTCCACTACCTCTCCGACCGGTTCCGCGGGGCCGTCTGGGAGGAAGTGATCATCCACCTCCCCGAGTCGGTGACCCTGGTCTCCCTGTCGGCCACCGTGTCCAACGCCGAGGAGTTCGGTGACTGGCTGGACACCGTGCGCGGGGACACCGAGGTGATCGTCTCCGAGGAGCGGCCCGTACCGCTGTGGCAGCACGTCATGGCCGGCCGCCGGATCTACGACCTCTTCGAGGAGGAGTCCGACCACGGTGGCCGCGGCTCCGCGCGCCGTGAGGTCAATCCCGACCTGCTGCGCATGGCCCGCGAGGAGAACAGCCGCACCTACAGTCCGAAGGACCGGCGACGCGGAAAGATGGTCCGCGAGGCCGACCGCGAGCGTGAGCGGCGCTCCCGGGGCCGGGTCTGGACCCCGTCCCGGCCCGAGGTCATCGCCCGCCTCGACAACGACGGGCTGCTGCCCGCCATCAACTTCATCTTCAGCCGGGCCGGCTGCGAGGCCGCCGTCCAGCAGTGCCTGTACGCGGGCCTGCGGCTCAACGACGAAGCCGCGCGGCTCAAGGTCCGCGCACTCGTCGAGGCGCGCACCGCCTCCATCCCCACCGAGGACCTGCACGTCCTGGGGTACTACGAGTGGCTCGAAGGCCTGGAGCGGGGCATCGCCGCGCACCACGCGGGCATGCTGCCCACCTTCAAGGAGGTCGTGGAGGAGCTCTTCGTACGCGGCCTGGTGAAGGCCGTCTTCGCGACGGAGACCCTGGCGCTGGGCATCAACATGCCCGCGCGCACGGTGATCCTGGAGAAGCTGGTCAAGTGGAACGGCGAGCAGCACGCCGACATCACCCCCGGCGAGTACACGCAGCTGACCGGCCGGGCCGGGCGGCGCGGCATCGACGTCGAGGGCCACGCGGTGGTGCTCTGGCAGCGCGGCATGGACCCGGCGGGGCTCGCCGGCCTCGCCGGTACCCGTACGTATCCGCTGCGTTCCAGCTTCAAGCCCTCCTACAACATGGCCGTGAACCTGGTCAGCCAGTTCGGGCGGCACCGCTCGCGCGAGCTGCTGGAGACCTCCTTCGCGCAGTTCCAGGCCGACCGCTCGGTCGTCGGGATCTCCCGGCAGGTGCAGCGCAACGAGGAGGGCCTGGAGGGCTACCAGGAGGGCATGACCTGTCACCTGGGGAACTTCGAGGAGTACGCGCAGCTGCGCCGTGACCTCAAGGACCGGGAGACGGACCTGGCCAAGCAGGGCGCGGCACAGCGCCGCGTGCAGGCGGCCAGTTCGCTGGAGAAGCTCAAGCCGGGTGACATCATCCACGTGCCGACGGGCAAGTTCGCCGGGCTCGCGCTGGTCCTGGACCCGGGCGTGCCGGCCGGGCGGGTCAACGGGCACCGCGGGTACGAGTACGCGGAGGGCCCGCGCCCGCTGGTGCTCACCGCCGAGCGGCAGGTCAAGCGGCTCGCCGCGATCGACTTCCCGGTCCCGGTGGAGGCGCTCGACCGGATGCGGATCCCGAAGACCTTCAACGCACGCTCGCCGCAGTCCCGCCGGGACCTGGCGTCCCAGCTGCGGACCAAGGCCGGGCACATCACGCCGGAGCGGCGCTCCCGCGGCCGGGCCGCGGCAGCCGACGACCGTGAGATCGCCCGGCTGCGCAGCGAGCTGCGGGCGCATCCCTGCCACGGCTGTGACGAGCGCGAGGACCATGCCCGCTGGGCGGAGCGCTACTACCGGCTCAAGCGGGACACCCAGCAGCTGGAGCGGCGGATCGAGGGCCGGACGAACACCATCGCCCGCACCTTCGACCGGATCCACGCACTGCTGACCGAGCTGGACTACCTGCGCGAGGACGAGGTCACCGTGCTCGGCAAGCGGCTCGCCCGGTTGTACGGGGAGCTGGACCTGCTGGCCTCCGAATGCCTGCGGGCCAGGGTGTGGGAGGGCTTGAGCCCGGCCGAACTGGCGGCCTGTGTCTCGGCGTTGGTCTTCGAGGCGCGGCAGTCCGACGACGCGGTCGCCCCGAAGGTGCCGGGCGGCGCGGCCAAGGAGGCGCTGGGCGAGATGGTCCGGATCTGGGGCCGGCTCGACGCGTTGGAGGAGGCGCACCGCATCAACCAGGCGGAGGGCGTGGGCCAGCGCGAGCCGGATCTCGGCTTCGCGTGGGCGGCGTACCAGTGGGCCTCCGACAAGAGCCTGGACGAGGTGCTGCGCGAGGCGGAGATGCCGGCCGGTGACTTCGTGCGCTGGTGCAAGCAGGTCATCGACGTGCTCGGGCAGGTCGCGGCGGCGGCTCCGGCGGCCTCAGGCGACAGCGGTAGCACGGTGGCGCGAAATGCCCGTAAGGCCGTGGACGCGCTGCTTCGGGGTGTAGTGGCCTACAGCTCGGTCGGCTAGGCGCTTTTGGGGCTTCCTCTGAGAGTGGGGATGGCTCGATCTGATCTCTTGCCATGATCGAATCGGCGTGCTCTGTGCGACGATCGATTCCATGAGCGGGGAAGCGGACGATGGTCCGAGACGGGTCGGTCGGCCACGTGCCGACCGGCTGAGACCGGACAGTGGCCGGCCGCCGCGCGAGGAACTCCTACGCGC
>NZ_JBSGZP010000309.1:0-8264 GCF_053611065.1 Streptomyces sp. NPDC054840 | reverse complement strand
GGGCTAGGGCGTGTTTTAAAAGTCCCGCTCGGCCTGCCGGGTGCCCGGCGCTACTTTTAGAACACGCCCTGGGCCGTCTCTTCCGGATCTTGCCGGGCCCGGGCCGCCCGGCACGGCCCTTCGCCGCGTTGTCGGGGCACCCGAGTACGTCCGGTACACGGGCGTCCCTCCGCCGTGCGAGGCGCCGCACCGGACGACCCGGGCTCACCCGACGAGATCCGGAAGAGACGGCCTACGCGTCGGGGCGGACCACTGCCTTGATCGGCATCGAGCCCGCGCCCGCCAGCGTCACGTTCCGGCCGGGGCGCGGTGCGTGGACCATCGCGCCGTCGCCGACGTACATGCCGACATGGGTCGCGTCGTCGAAGTAGATGATCAGGTCGCCCGGGCGCATGTCCTTCAGCGCGACCTTCGGCAGCAGCCGCAGTTGTTCCTGCGAGGTGCGCGGGATGCCCCGGCCCGCCGCCAGCCAGGCCTGAGAGGTCAGCCCGGAGCAGTCGAACGACGACGGGCCCACGGCGCCCCATTGGTACGGCTTGCCGATCTGGGCGGTGGCGAACTGCACCGCGCGCTTGCCCGCTTCCGTCGCCGCGCCGTTGACGTCCTTCATCGCGCCCGTCGACAGCCATGCCGTCTGTGCCTTGTACTGGGCTTCCTGCTCCAGCTGGATCAGCCGGGCCTTCTCCTCGGCCTCCAGCTTGCTCTCCAGCTCCTCCGCAGCCTTGATCTTCTCCTCGACCTGCTTCTTGGAGTCCTCCGACTTGATCCGGTTGGCCTCCAGGATGGCCCAGCGCTCACCCGCCTCCTGGGCGTAGCGCTCCAAGTCGGCTTGGGTACGGTCGAGTTCGGAGAGCATGTCCGAGGCGGCCTTCTCGCCCTGGCGCAGCCGGCCCGCCCCGTCGAGGTAGTGGTTCGGGTCGTCGCTCAGCGCCAGCTGCGCGCCCGGTGGCATCCCGCCCGAGCGGTACTGGGCACGGGCGGCGGCGCCCGCCCGGTTCTTCAGGTCGGTGATCTTCTCCTTGCCGGCGACGACGAGACGGGCGATCTCGACGATCTTGTCCGACTGGGCCTTGGTCTCGGCCTCGGCGAGGTTGTAGGCGTCGGTGGCGGTGCCCGCCTGCCGGTAGAGCTCCTCGATCTCCTTGCGGACCTGCTCCAGGGACTTGCCGCCCGGTTCGGGGAGAGGGGCCGCCGGAGCCGCCGGTGCGGCGGGCGCGGCGGGTGCCGCCGGAGCCGCGTACGCCGTCCCCGTCGCGAGGCCTGGCGCCGTCAGTATCGCCATCGTGCACAGCAGCACGAGTGAGTTTGCGCCTCGCCATTGCCTTGCGGCTCCCATGGTCCCCCCAGGCACCCGAGTCAGACCTCGTATCAGACCTGACTATTCATCAGTAACTTCGCACTGTCATCGGGATGGTGCCACGAGTCGATGAATTGCAACAGCCTTGTGGACGGCGATCCGATCTTGTCCGCCCCAACGGACGCCATTCCCGGCCCCGCACGGTTCGACGGACCACTCCGGGCCGCGGTTCCCCCGCACACCGCGTTCACCCCACCGGGCGCAACGCCTCCCAGGGCAGCGTCAGTTCCCCCTGCCGCCACCGCCGCGGCCCGTCCACCACCGGCCAGTCGACGGACAGGGCCCGCGCCGTCCGGATCCAGCGCTGTCGTGCCCCGTAGGCGGCATACGGAGCCGCCGCGGCCCAGGCGCGGTCGAAGTCGCGCAGGAACGCGTGCACCGGCTCGCCCGGCACGTTCCGGTGGATCAGCGCCTTCGGCAGCCGTTCCGCCAGGTCCGAGGGGCGCTCCAGGGAGCCCAGCCGGGTCGCGAACGTCACGGTGCGCGCCCCTTCGGGCCCCAGCGCCACCCACACGTGCCGCCGCCCGATCTCGTCGCAGGTCCCCTCCACCAGCAGCCCGTCCGGGGCCAGCCGCCCGCACAGCCGCGCCCAGACCTCGGCGACCTGCTCCTCGTCGTATTGGCGCAAAACGTTCGCCGCGCGGATCAGTGCCGGGCGGGCCCCGCCGTCCAGCGGCACCTCGAAACCGCCGTGCCGGAAACTCAGCCCCTCGCGCTCGTACGGCTTCGCCCCCGCCACCCGCGCCGGTTCGATCTCGATGCCGACCACCCGCACCCGCGGCGCCGCCTCCCGTAGCCGCGCCAGCAGTTCGACCGCCGTCCAGGGCGCGGCCCCGTAGCCCAGGTCCACCGCGACCGGCGCCTCCGCGCGCCGCAGCGCGGCCCCGTGGGTGGCCGCGATCCAGCGGTCCATCCGGCGCAACCGGTTCGGATTGGTCGTCCCGCGCGTCACCGAGCCCACAGGGCGGCCGGGCGCGCGGCTGGGGGGCGGGGTACTGCGGGAGGCCATGAGCCGAGGGTAAGCGGAGGGTCCGCACACCATGAAAATCCCGCGACGCACCACTGGCTACGAGGAAACCCGCAGGAAAACCGGACACCCCGGAATGCGGGGGACGGCCATCCGGGTTGCACTCCTTGCAGGGCGTCCTCCGCGCCCTCGCCGTCATGCCGTCCGGCATGTCGTCCGTCATGCCGTCCGAGCGTCGTGCGCGCGCCGTCCGAGCCGAGAGGACTGGTCCCTTGAGCCAGTACGTGTCCCGCCTCAGTGGCCGCCTCGCCGCCGCCCGTGCCACCCGCCACGAGCCGCCGCGGCTGCGCCTGCCGGCCGTCGGCCACCACCGCAAACCACGCCGCGTGGCCATGCTCAGCGTGCACACCTCACCGCTGCACCAGCCCGGCACCGGTGACGCCGGGGGCATGAACGTCTACATCGTGGAGCTGGCCAAGCGGCTCGCCGCGATCAACATCGAGGTCGAGATCTTCACCCGGGCCACCACCGGCGGCCTGCCGCCTGTGGTCGACCTGGCCCCCGGCGTCCTCGTACGGCACGTGGACGCGGGCCCCTATGAAGGCCTCGCCAAGGAGGAGCTCCCGGCCCAGCTGTGCGCCTTCACCCACGGTGTGATGCAGGCCTGGGCCGGCCACCGCCCCGGCTACTACGACCTCGTCCACTCCCACTACTGGCTTTCCGGCCACGTGGGCTGGCTCGCCGCCGAGCGCTGGGGCGTCCCGCTCGTGCACGCCATGCACACCATGGCGAAGGTCAAGAACGCGGCGCTGGCCGAGGGGGACACGCCCGAGCCCGCCGCCCGCGTCATCGGTGAGACGCAGATCGTGGCCGCCGCCGACCGGCTCATCGCGAACACCGCCGAGGAGGCGGACGAGCTCGTCCGGCACTACGAGGCCGACCCCGCCAAGGTGGCCGTCGTCCACCCCGGCGTGAACCTCGACCGCTTCACGGTCGGCGACGGCCGGGCCGCCGCCCGCGCCCGCCTCGGCCTCCCGCGAGACGCCGTCATCCCCCTCTTCGCCGGGCGGATCCAGCCGCTGAAGGCCCCCGACATCCTGCTGCGCGCCGTCGCCGTCATGGTCGACGAGGACCCCTCGCTGCGCCGCCGTCTCTTCGTCCCCGTCGTCGGCGGGCCCAGCGGCAGCGGCCTCGCCAAACCGGAGGGCCTGCAGAAGCTCGCCGCGAAGCTCGGCATCGCCGACCTCGTGCACTTCCACCCGCCGGTCGCGCAGGACGGGCTCGCGGACTGGTTCCGGGCGGCGTCCGTGCTGGTCATGCCCTCCTACAGCGAGTCCTTCGGGCTCGTCGCGATAGAGGCCCAGGCCGCCGGTACGCCGGTGCTCGCCGCCGAGGTCGGCGGGCTGCCCGTCGCCGTCAACGACGGGGTGACCGGGCTCCTCGTACCCGGGCACGACCCGGTGGACTACGCGCGGCAGCTGCGGCGCTTCGTGGACGAGCCGGCGCTCGCCGACCGGATGGGCGCCGAGGCGGCGCGACACGCGCAGTTCTTCGGCTGGGACACCGCGGCGAGCGGCACGGCCGACGTCTACACCGCGGCCATGCATGATCATCGTCGTCGCGTACGCTCGCACCATGGCTGACACCGCCGAGATCATCGAGAGCGCACTCACCGGCGCGGAGCTGAGCTGGGAGAGCCCCGAGCCGGGGTCCTACGTCGTTCAGCTCCCCGGGACCCGCAAGCTGAGCACCACCTGCTCGCTCAAGGTCGGCCGGCACTCGCTGTCGGTCAACGCCTTCGTGATCCGGCACCCCGACGAGAACGAGGCGGGCGTCCACCGCTGGCTGCTGGAGCGCAACCTCAAGCTGTACGGCATGGCGTACGCGGTGGACCGCCTCGGCGACATCTACCTGACGGCCCGGCTCCCGCTGTCGGTCGTCGACCCGGAGGAACTGGACCGGCTGCTCGGCACGGTCCTGGAGGCGGCGGACGGCTCCTTCAACACGCTGCTGGAGCTGGGCTTCGCGAGCGCGATCCGGCGCGAGTACGAGTGGCGGGTCTCGCGCGGCGAGCCGACCTTCAACCTCGACGCCTTCAAGCATCTGACGCGGCCCTCCTGAGGGCTGTCCTGTCGTCCCCGGGCCCGGGGGCTACGCCACCCCGGCCGCCGCCGCAGGCTTCGCGTCCACCTGAGCCACACCCGCCACCTCGGCCCTCTCCGTACCCGGGGCGACACCGGCGTCACCCGCGGAGAGCCTGCGCATCAGCAGCCAGTAGCCGGCCGCCGCCACCGTGCCCAGGACGCCGGTGGCCGCCCACAGCAGGTCTGCCCCGTACCGGTCGATCACGAAGCCCGCCATCAGTGGCGCGACCAGCGAGGCCACCGCCCAGGACAGGTTGTAGACCCCCTGGTAGCGCCCCCGCCCGTGCACCGGGGAGAGCTGCACGACCAGGCCCATCTGGGTCGGCGAGTTCACGATCTCGGCCAGGGTCCACACGCACACGGTCAGCGCGTACGCCCACAGCGGCCCGGCGAAGGCCGTCAGCGCGAACCCGTACCCCGCCAGCAGTGCCGAGATCACCAGCAGCTTCTGCGGGTCGCGGTGCTCGATGAAGGCCGTGACCGGGATCTGGAGCAGCACGATCAGCAGCCCGTTCACGGCGACGACCAGCCCGTAGTCCCCGGGCGAGAACCCGGCGGCACCCATCGCGACCGGCAGGCCGACCGAACCCTGCGTGAAGATCAGCGAGATCAGGAACGACAGTCCGACGACGCCCATGAACCGGCCGTCCCGCAGCACCGTTCCGAGCCCGATCGCGGGCTCCGCAGCGGTCCCCTTCCCCGCACCGGTGGGCGGGCCCTCCGGCCGGGACTCGGGCAGCTTGACGAAGACCAGCACCGCACAGGCCAGGGTCAGTGCGGCCTCGCCCAGGAAGCCGGCCAGGTAGCTGTACTCCGCGATCAGCCCCGCCGCCGTCGCACTGACGGCGAAGCCGAGGTTGATGGCCCAGTAGTTGAGCGCGAAGGCCCGTACGCGGTCCTCCGGGCGGACGATGTCCGCCATCATCGCCGCGACCGCCGGCCGGGAGGCGTTCGAGGTCATGCCGACCAGCAGGGCCACGGCCGCGATCGCCGCCGGGTGTTCCATGAAGCCGAGCAGCGCCACCGAGAAGGCGGTCGACGCCTGGGCCGCCAGCAGCGTGGGCCGGCGCCCGAGCCGGTCGGTCATCACACCGGCGACGAGCGAGGAGATCACACCGCCGAGCCCGTGGAGGGCGACCACCAGCCCCGCGAAGGAGGCCGAGTAGCCCCGGTCCAGGGTCAGGTACAAGGCCATGAAGGTGGCGACGAAAGCCCCGAGCCGGTTCACCAGGGTGCTCGTCCAGAGCCACCAGAAGGCCCGGGGCAGCCCGGAGACACTCTCCCGGGCGGCCTGTCCCAAACGGGCAGCGGACATAAGGGATCCCCCCGGGCGGTGTAAGTATCACTCGTACGCCGTGCACATTACGAGGGGCACGCTTCCGGGCGCTACTCGATTGACGCGCACCGTCAATCCGGCCGGACCCCGCACCGCGCGCGAGCGCCGCCGGGCGTCCACTAGGCTCGTACGCATGGCCGACGCACCGTACAAGCTGATCCTCCTCCGCCACGGCGAGAGCGACTGGAACGCGAAGAATCTGTTCACCGGCTGGGTGGACGTCAACCTCACCGAAAAGGGCGAGAAGGAGGCGGTACGGGGCGGTGAGCTGCTCAAGGACGCCGGCCTGCTGCCCGACGTGCTGCACACCTCCCTCCAGAAGCGCGCCATCCGCACGGCGCAGCTCGCGCTGGAGGCCGCCGACCGCCACTGGATCCCGGTACACCGCTCCTGGCGCCTGAACGAGCGCCACTACGGTGCGCTCCAGGGCAAGGACAAGGCGCAGACCCTCGCGGAGTTCGGCGAGGAGCAGTTCATGCTGTGGCGCCGCTCGTACGACACCCCGCCGCCGGTCCTGGAGGACGGTACGGAGTTCTCGCAGTCCGAGGACCCGCGCTACGCGTCGATCCCGAACGAGCTGCGTCCGCGCACGGAGTGCCTCAAGGACGTCGTCGAGCGCATGCTGCCGTACTGGTACGACGGCATCGTCCCGGACCTGCTGGCCGGCCGCACGGTCCTGGTCGCCGCGCACGGCAACTCCCTGCGCGGTCTGGTCAAGCACCTGGACGGCATCTCCGACGCCGACATCACGGGCCTGAACATCCCGACCGGCATCCCGCTCGTCTACGAACTGGACGCCGACTTCAAGCCCCTGAAGCCGGGCGGCACCTACCTCGACCCGGACGCCGCGGCGGCCGCCATCGAGGCCGTCAAGAACCAGGGCAAGAAGAAGTAGCAAAAGCGATCATGCCCCCGACCTGCGCACACGGCGCAGATCGGGGGCATTCGTCCGCCCGGGGCCCACTGTGGGCCCTCAGCGCGGGGGATCGTCCGGCCGCAGAGCCCGGCCGAGTGCCTGCCGCGCGCGGTCCTGGCTGCCGGGCATCAGGTGGGCGTACACCTTCAAGGTGAGTCCGGGATCGGAGTGCCCCCGGTCACTCACTCACGGCCTTGATGCTCGCGCCTACGTCCAGCGGCACGGAGGCGGAGAAGTGCCTCAGCGCGGCCTCAGCTCACGCCGGTCTGCTCACGCCATTCGCGGCCGATCGAGCGCAGCAGGGCCGGGTAGACCCCGAGGTACCGGAAGGGCTTGATGCCCAGCATGTAGAGGGCGCCGAGGCGGCCGTTCGGCTTCACCAGGACGGTCATCTGGCCGTGGTGGCCGCCGTTGCCGTCCGGGACCCAGCCGATGTGCAGCACCCCGTGCATGGTCCGGTTGGCGGACTCCGCCGCCCACTCGTCGTGGGTCTGGAAGACCGAGGTGAACGGGGCCGACCGGAGGTCGGGGCCCCGCTCGCCCTCGCGGAGGTCGGCCGGCAGGCGGTCGCGCAGGGTCCCGACCCGGGTGCCGAGGCCGCCGTCGGGTCTGTCCCAGCCGAACAGCCTGCCGAGCCCGCGGCGGACCGCGAAGAGGACGCGGGCCACGGGGGAGGGGACGGGATCCCCCGTGCCGCCCGCGAACTGGCGCACCAGGCGCGCGAGGTCGTCGGGCCCGCCCGGGGTCGGTAGCGCCCACACGTCCTCGACCTGGAAGTCACCGGCGATCTCGTGGATCCGCCAGGGACGGGAGGTGTGCGCGGTCTTGGGGAGTCTCATCGGTCGGCCCCTGTCTATACGATGCCGTATAGATCGAGGCTAGCCCTGTCTATACGGCACCGTATAGACAGGGGCCCTGTGAGGAGGAGCACAGCATGGGCGCGACCCGTACACCGCGCGAAAAGTGGATCGAGGAAGGGCTGCGGGCGCTCGCCGCCGGCGGCCCCGAGGCCGTCCGCGTCGAGGCGCTGGCGCAGGCGCTCGGTGTCAGCAAGGGCGGCTTCTACGGGTACTTCGGCAGCCGGGGCGCGCTGCTCACCGAGATGCTCGACACCTGGGAGCACGAGGTCGCCGAGGCCGTGATCGAGCAGGTCGAGAGCGGCGGGGGAGACGCGCGCGCCAAGCTGGAGAGGCTGTTCGCGATCGCCTCGTCGGCCGACGGGCCGGTCCTGGGCACCACCGCCGACCTCGCCATCCGCGACTGGGCCCGGCGCGACGAGGACGTCGCTCAGCGGGTGCGGCGTACCGACAACCGGCGCATGGAGTACCTGCGTTCGCTGTTCCGCGCCATCTGCCCCGACGAGGACGACGTGGAGGTTCGCTGCCTGCTCGCCTACTCACTGCGGATCGGCGAGCACTTCATCCACGTCGACCACGGCGCCCGAACCCGCGCGGAGGTCATGGAGCTGACCCGGAACTGGCTGCTCAGGTAGCCGCCGACCCCCGCGCACGCATGCGAAAGGCCCCGGCCGAGGGAACTCGGAC